>JBBRPU010000004.1:0-36070 GCA_038227545.1 Candidatus Acidiferrales bacterium | reverse complement strand
TCCGCACCGTTCGAATTCGCCGAACTAGACGCGCTGGCCTGCTCCGGCAAGCGGTCTATATACACCCGAAGGAAGCGTTGTTTTCCAACTTTCCATTCGACGTCGGCGATTTCGAGGCCTTCCGAACGCGCAACCCGCTCGGCGGCCTGGCGGACTTTTTCCAGATCCAAGCGAAGACTCCCCGGCCTATGCCGGTCCAGCGTGCGCTGTAACCGAGCAACAAAAAAGTGGGCTTGCGCCCACCGATTGGTGCGACCAGCTTCAGAGCGAAAATAGAGTATATTCCGGCGGCAATGTAAAAGCAAGATACGGGCCCCCGTCCCGCAGACCGCTGTGAATAAAGTGGTTTGTGTTACGCGACGCCAAAATAATGGCCTCCGGCGTTACGCCGGAGGCCGTCATTCCTAAAATTTTAAAACCAAGCCTCGATTAAGGCCTGCCGATTAAGGTTTGGCGGCTGGAGGAGTTGCCGGCTTCGGCGTGGTCGCTGGCTTCGGAGTTGCTTTCGGAGCAGCGCTGCTACCGGCCTTCAACGGATAAGCCTGGTCATACAGCTTGATGATGTCCTGAGTTACGTCAATCTGATTAGACGCGTACAGGATCGGCGTATTCTGCGCGGAAGAGTCCAGAATGGCCACGTAGCCGTTTTCACGCGCGTAGCGGTCCAGCACATCAATCATTTTGCGGCCGATCTTGTCTATCACTTCGCCCTGCGAAGCGTTCACGTCTTCCTGATATTCGTCCTGCTTGCGCTGCAGTTGCCGCGCGAGCAATTCGCCCTGCCGCGTAAGCCGTGTCTGCTCTTCCTGACTCAGCGTAGATGAGCCACTCGACAGACGCTGCTTCAAGTCATTAATTTGCTTGTTCAGGCCTTCGAGCTCCGTCTGCCGCGCCGCAAATTGCGATTGCAGTTCCGCCGAAGCTTGCTTGCCTTCCGCCGTGGTTACAATCGCCTGCCGGACATTAATGACGCCCAGCTTGCTGCCTGCCGCGCCACCAGTGACCGGGGCCGCTGCCTGAGCCCCTGCCGCCGAAGCGCCGAACACACAGACGCTGGCCAGAATCGCTGCTAAAAATATCTTTCTCAAATTCACTTTTGTTCTCCTTATGATTTACCACAAGATTTGCCCGACTAAGATTTGCCCAAAAAAGGGCCTAAAGCCGCGTCATTCTTTCTTTGACGCTAACGTGCCTGTAACAGGCGTTTCTTCAGATGCGGTCCAAACCCTGAAGTATAGCCGAGCCAGTTTACCGCCTGCAATCACAAACCCCACGACCACCCGACCACTGTTTTCTAGGGCAGGGGCAGCAGCAATACGCGGTTATTCGCCTGATCGGTGATCACCGCCAGATTTGTCAGCGGGTGAATGGCGGCAGCGAACTGCGCGGATCCGCCGACTCCCAGCGTCGCCTTGGTTCTGAACGTCTGCGAATCCACGATGGAAATCGTGTTACTCAGCGCGTTCACCGTAAGAATCGTGCTGGTCTGGAAGTTATACGCCAGCGAAGTGGGATTGATGCCCACGCGGATACTCTGCGTGGCCCCGTTGTCCGGATTGAACGCGGTGATCACGTTGCCCTGGCTGGAGGTGGCATAAAAATTCGCTGTGGCCGCATCGAAAACGACTCCCGAGGGGGTGGCCTGAATTCCAGTGAGCGAAGCGGTGGCGTCCTTGACCGGCAGCGACGTGCCGATATCCACCACGTCCAGTCCGCCAAAAGGCGCCGAGGAGCCATTGAGAATCAGCGAAGTCACTACCGCGATCCCGCGATTGTTAGTGCCACGATTCGGATCAATAGCCACGGCCAGAGGATTCTGGTTCACCGCTACCGACGCGGCGGTGACTTTTCCAACCGGAGAGGCCAACAAGGGGCTCAGATCTACGGCGGAGATGGTGTTCGAACCGGTGTTGGCAATCACGGCGATGCCGGTTTCCTGGTTGATGGCCACCCCGTTCGGCGTGGTGCCCACCGTCAAATCCGTGGTGGCTTGCACATTGGTATCAAGATTCAAAAACGAGGCGGTGCCGGCCTTATTATTGGTCACTACCGCCAGGCCGAAACGCGGAATCACCGCTACGCCGGCAGGTTCAGCGCCGGTCGCGATGCGATTCGTCAACGTGCCAAAGGTGGCATCCGGCTTCAGGCTGATTATCGAAGCGTCCGCGCAACCCGAATCGGTCACTACCGCGATGTTTCGCTGCTCGTCAATGGCCACCGCTCCAGGCGCCGCCGCAGTGCCGGAGCACGCTGGAACCGGCACGGATTCGAGCACCGTGAAATCGGTGGCGTTGGAAGCCACGCTCGCGCTGTTCACCACATCCAGCCCGTACCGTCGCGGAGTCGCCAGGAACGAAGCGGGAATGGTGACATCAAGTTCGCGGTTGCTGACGAATTGAATGTCACCCGCGGGCAGACCTTGTCCATCCAGGCGCACCTGCGAAGCAGCATCAAAGCCCGAGCCCAGAATTCTGACTCCCGCGAGCGCTCCAGGCGCAGTGCCGCTGGTGATCAGCACGGATTGCGGCAACAGCGCGCCAGGAATGGCTGGCGTGATTACCTGTTCGATGTGCACAGGCTTAATGGTCTGGCTCAGATGAAAGAAACTCAAATTGTCACTGCCGGAATTGGCGACCAGTGCGGTATTGGTGTCCGCATCCACAGCCAGGGCGCCGGAAAGCTTTAGAGAAACGCTCGCGCCACCGCTGGTGAACATTAAAGTTTTCAATCCCGTGCCCAATGTTTTCACGATGGCCGCGCGCTGCAGCAGCGATGGATCGAGCAACGAAACTTCGTTAAGCACCGGATTAAATGCCAGCGCCGTATTCGTAAACGGTTGAAATGCGACGTCCGCGACACCGGACTCCGTCGGCACTCCACTCGGAGGAGGACCAACTGTTTCCGCGAAAAGCGAGATGAAGCTGAAGGTCTGATCCAGCGAGTTGATGAAACTTATCTGCGAAGAATTGGCGTTAGGATCCGCCAGTACCGCGGTGCGCGTGATGGGATTGATGGCGATGCCCCGTACCGTGGGCGTCAGAGAAAAAGTAAGAAACGCCAACCCAAAACTTAGCGTGCCGGGGCTGGCGGTGGTGCTGGACGTGGTGTCGTCCGCGGCGGTCTGTGAATACGCAAAGGTGAACGCGTCAATCACGCTGGCCACACTGAAGGAGCCGTCGAAGATTGTTCCGGCCGTGCCCGGAGGAAGTCCGCTGATCAGCACCGTGCCGGGATGTCCGGGGTTGAGATTGTGCGCCGTCGAAGTGGTGACCGTAACGACATTCGAAGTTCGCGATGCGGACTTGATGGGAACGCGGGTCTGCGCGGCCACGTGTTGCAGGTCCACTACCGACAGGTTGCCCCCGCCACCGGGAGTTACATACGCAAGATCCACGCGCGGCTCCAGCGCCACCTGCGGATTCGAACCAGTGTTGAGCGTGACCGACGCGATGGGGCAATACGTTGGCGCGGCTGCGGGGGGCTGGCCCGGCAAGCAAATGGAAGCAGGCTGCGTGGGATCGAGATTCACGATGAATCCCACGTTGGTGGAAGCGAACGCCACCAGTCCGCGATGCGTCAGCGAATCAACGCCAATCGAATACGGAAATGGAGCGGCAGTGGGCGGTGTTGTCGGTGCGCCGGCGGGAATCAAAGTGCTCAGATCAATTTTGCCGATGGGCGTTGCGGAAGGGGCAGCCGGCGGAACGGGAACCTGGAAAATCCATAAACTGCGATCCGCGTAATTTATAACCGTGGCGATATGCAACGTCTCGTCCACCGCGACTCCGGTTGGAACGCTGCCCGGCGCGGTGCTCAGCGGAATACTTCCGGTTGGAATAGAACCGCCCAGCAACGTCGGCACGCCGCTGCGCACGTCAACAAACTGAATCGCGCTGGTTCCCGATTCGGCGACTACCGCAACTCCCAAAACGCTGTCGAGCGCGATAGCGCTGGGCGCGGCTCCCGCAGGCAATGCCAGCAACGTTGGAGTGGCATCCGGCTTGTTGGTGTTGCCGTAATCGGGGATGACCGCGATGTTCGTATATTGGCTGGTTGGCGAAGCATTGTTGTTATTCACGCTCACTTGATAAAGTCCCGAAAGACCGTTCAAGTTCGGCAACGTGACATTCAGCCGCCGTGGCGTGGAAACATTTGGACTATTGGGATCCGCCACAATCGGTAGAGTTGCCCCGTTAAATGTCGCGGAAACCACCGGCGCATCCGGCGGCCCGTAAAATCCGCCATCGATGGTCATGGAGGGACCCGCCGGCAACACCTGTGAATTCTCCGGCAAGTTATCGGGATTCGAGGCCACTACCGCGGGCGTAACCGGAACAATGTTCACCGTAAAATTGCCGCCACTCACCTTGGTAACCGGACTCGCAGGATTGGTGCTGGTAATGTCCACCTGGAACGACCCCGCCACCGCCAGTTGTTCGGCGCTCAACCGCACACGCGCCCCGATGGATGCGGCCGACGAAGTGGGAGAAAAAATAACTTTTACCTGCGATGGAGAAATCGCATAGGGGCCAACCGTCACGCCGACTCCGCTGGAAGTCAGATTGGTCGCGTTCAGGAAAATATCCTGGAACAAGCCACCCTGCGGCGCGACTGGCGGCGAAACATTCGAAAAGCTGATGGGTCCAGCCTGCACCACGGTGATGGTGGCGGTGGCAAAGCGGGTGGTATCGAGCTTGGAAACAGCCACCACCGTCACCGTTGCAGGTGTGGGTACGGTCGCGGGAGCGGTATATAAGCCGGAAGCATCAATGGCGCCGCAGCCCGGCGAGCAACTTGTGGCCGTCGGTGAAATGGGATTGGCGGTAGTGGCTTGCACCAGCAGCCAGGTCACATCGTTCGGAGTGGTATCCGTCGTCAAGGTGGCGGTGAATTGAAAATTTGCGCCCGTCGCTACCGTGGCGGTGGCCGGATTCACTGCCGCGCGAATGCCGGAGTCCAGCGTAATCGTACTTGCGCCGGTCTTTTTCTTATCCTGATTTGACGTGGCGACCACCATGATCGTCGGCGGCGGATTGGGAACGGTTGGCGGTCCGGTGAAGGTCACCGTAGTGCTTTGTTGATTCGAAAGCGCACCTTGCGCGGCAGTGCACGGCATGGCCGCGGAAACCACCGGCGTGGTGGTGCCGGCCGGCGTGGTCGAAGTCGTGAACGTGCAAGACCATGTGACCGACGTATCGGTGGCTCCAGTTACGATAGCTGTCAGGGTAACCGCCTGGTTCACCACCAGCGTGCCGCCCGACGGGCTCACCGACACCACGATCACGTTGCCTTTGGACGAGCTGCCGCCGCAGCCGCTCAGCAATACGCAAGCCGCCGCCATCGTCAGGCTTAGAAATTTTAGAATTTTCGCCGCTTTAATTCTCACTGTTTCCCCCACAACTCTTTCCGCCCGCGAAATCCGCGCCGGTTGGCCCAAGGCCACGCACGGCGACAACTCGATTCGCGAGAACCTGTACTACGCGTTAAAACGTCCGGCTGACCGTAAACCGGAAAGTCCGCAAAGGCTCGAAATAATTCAATCGCCCGGGATTGGCGAGAAACTGATTCAGAGTCGGAGCGAACTGGAATCTATAAAAATCCTTAAGCGCCGGATTATTCGCAATCAGATCAATATTGCTTTGCTCGATGTAATCCGAAGGCGACGTAATCTGCTCGTGTAGCCGGTTAAGATTGAATGCATAGTAAATGCGAAACGGCGCCTGAATAATCGGCAGCTGTACTACCAACTCCGCACCGGTGGAAGCGCGCACGCGGAAGTTGGTGTTCGCGGCGATCCTCAGCTGGCGCTGCAATCCTACCTGGGACTGGGCATTCGGAAACTGCGACAGCAGGTTGGCAAAGCCGGTGGGATCCAATCGCAACGCGCTTTGGCGCAGAATGCCCACCGTTCCCACGTCCATAAACAGTCCAGCGGTCACCGGACCCGCAATGGGAATGCGATATTCAAAATTTCCATACGACTGCATGTCGCCGCCGGGGAACGTTATGGTGTAGCCCAGCACCGGAACGCTGAACGCGCGTTGAATGGGCGTCCCATTGCCATTCAAAGACGTCGGATCCGTGTAGGTGAATTGTTGGCGCGTGGCCGTGGGAATAAAAGTCACCGGCGAAATGGAACGAATGTCGAACCCGCGTATGTCGTTTTCGCCGCCCATGTAGAAGCGGCTGAAGGGTGGCACTTCTTTTCCGCCATACCCGGTGATGTACGCGGCGGTGACGTGCATGCCGACCACGTTACGCCGCTTGTTGATGGGGTGGTACATCTTCAAATCGAAAATGTTGCTGATGCTGTTAACGTTGCCGCCCAGCGGTCCGCCCGAAAATCCCAGCGAATAAAAATAGCTTTTGCCAGAGGTGGGATTCTGCGGATTACTGATGGTGTTATAGCTGATGCTCGGAGTGAGAGAGCTGGAAACAATGCCGTTCAAGGCGCTGGGGCCGGCCACGCTGCGGAATTGCAATTGCTCAAACAAAATTGTGGAGGCCTGGTTGAAGGCGGTAATGTTCGTGCGCGTCAGCCCGTAAGATGCGGAAACCCGCGTGAACACCCGCTTCTTCAGCACGGAACTGGCGAACACCGTGAAGCCGGTGCTGTCCTGGTTGTAGTTCTGAATAAATTGCGGGTTGATACTGACGTTGCGTCCGGTGAGCAGCGCTTGTTGCTGGGCCTGGTCGAATTTGTAACGGCTCGAAAAGATGGTGAAGCCCGACTGGATGGGGCGGTCGAAAAGGTAGGGCTCCGTGAATCCAAACTGGAAGCTGCGCTGTAAGTTGCCGAACTGCGCGGAAAAAGTGAGCGTTTCGCCCAGCCCCAGGAAATTATTGGTCTGGTACGTCAATCCGATGAAGCTGCCGGATAAACCGCTGACACCGCCCTGCAAACCGATGGACTGCTTGCCCTTTTCCTTCAGCTTCAAATTGATGTCTACAGTGCCTTCTTTGGTATTGCGCTTAAGCTCCGCGGCCTTGTCGGCTTCGATTTTGTCGAAGTAATCGAGCTGGTTCAGGCGCAGAATGCTTAGCTCCCAGGCGCGTTTGTTGAACAACTGGCCTTCATCAATCAGCAGTTGGCGGCGAATGACCTTGTCGCGGGTGGTGGTATTCCCGCTGAAATCAATGCGCCGCACGTAATACTGCTTTTCCTCGTTGAACTTCATCGTCAGGTTGATGATTTTCTTTTCATCATCGAGGATGGTCTCGGGCTCGGCGGTGAAATCAATGAAGCCATATTCGCCGTAGGCGTTCTTATAATTTTCGAGGGCCTTACGGACTTTTCCGGTGGCGAACAGGTCGCCCTGCTTCAGCGGGAAAATGGATTTTAGGGCTTCGACCTTCAACGACAACGCTTTGTCGGGATCGGCGCTCACGATTTTCAGCGTGCCCATGCGATAACGATCGCCTTCTTCTATGGGCACGGTGATGTTCACCGCTTTGCCGGCGCTTTTGCCCGCGAACGGCAGCGGCACGCCGAGCTTGTAGGAATCCGTATCAATATTTTCGAGCACCGGGTCTTTGACCAGCACCTTGAAATAGCCGCTGTCCTGGTACAGCCCGCGAATGCCCACTTCCAGATCTTCGTTTAATTTGTCGCGGTCGTAAGTCTTCGAAAGCACCGGAATCTCGGTGATGTACAGGGGGATGGAATAGGGGCGGTCGTGGCGCATGGTACGAATCAACTTGCGATCGCTGAAGGCGTGATTACCGGCGAATTTGATCTGCCCCACTTTCACCTTGGGGCCTTCCTCGATTTTGAACACCAGAATGACCGCATTGCTCGACGCGATTCTCTCGTACTCCGGTATTACTTTGGCGAACTGCCGGCCATGCTCTCCCAGCAATTCGCGGAGCACCACCTGGGCTTTCTTGATTTTGGTGGGATCGAACTGGCTTTCCACGCTGAGGCCGACTTTGCGCTCCTTGAAGCGGTCCAGAATGTCGGATTCCGAGACGGAGTGGATGCCGTCATAACGAATACGTCGAATGACCGGGCGTTCCTTTACTTCGAAAACAATGATTTTCGCGTCCGCGCCGCTAGAGGAATCCTCCACGCGCAATTTTACGTCTTCAAAAAATTGCGTGTTCCACAAGGCCTGGAAGTCGCGCCGTAGCGTCTCCTCGTTATAAGGATCGCCGTCACGGCTGAAGATGCGCGCTTTTAAGGTGTCGCTGCGGATTCTGCGATTGCCGAGGAAATCAATGCGCTCGATGACGCCTCGCGACGGAGCGGCGGCAGGTTGCGCAGAGACGGAGACTTGTCGAGCGGGAGCTTGCGGGGACGCACTGGAGCGTGACTCGGCGGTAGAAACGGGGGACGCGTCTGCGCCGGAATTGTTTCGCGGCAGCGCAGGTGACGACAGCGCGAAGAACAACAACACCATCGCGATGCAACCAATCCGGCCCGTCAAAACCCCGTGTGAAAAACAGACTTTTCTTTGAGCGGCCATTGAGTGCATCAAGGCCGCGCCCCCAAACCCAAGATGTTCATCTCCTGCCGGACCAGGTGTGGGCCGGCCAAACGTCTATCGCGATGCGGTCGCCAATTGGGTCGACCGCCTTGCGGCGACGCGTTTGCTGTCAGATTCGTTAGTGAACTACAGGGGTTGCCTCACCAACCGGCCGGAACGAGAGACCCTCGCCGACGACGTAAATCTGAAGCGTCGCAGGCTTCTGAATTCCCCCCTGAATCAGTGCTTCGGAAAGCGGATCTTCCACGTACTTCTGCAAAGCCCGCCGTAGCGGACGCGCGCCGTAATTGCGGTCCGCACACGTTTTCTCCAGTATCCACTGCCGTGCTTCTGGTGAAACGACGATCTGAACCTGCCGGTGTATCAGCGTGTCGTTCAACTGGCCCACCAGCAAATCAATGATGCGCAACAAATCATCGTCCCCAAGAGGATTGAAAATAATTACTTCGTCCAGACGATTGAGAAATTCCGGATTAAAGGCGCGCTTCACTTCGCCCATCACCAGATCTTCCATGGACTTGAGGCCCGCTTCATCAGCGCCCGACTGGAAGCCGATGGAAGTGCGCCGTTGCAGATGGCGCGCCCCCAGGTTGGAAGTCATGATGATAATGGTATTCCGGAAATCCACCGTGTTGCCCAGGCCGTCCGTCAACTGCCCGTCTTCGAAGACCTGCAGCAAAATGTTGAAAACATCCGGATGCGCCTTTTCGATTTCGTCCAGCAAGATAACGGAGTACGGCGTGCGTCGCACGCGTTCCGTCAACTGGCCGCCTTCTTCGTAGCCTACATAGCCCGGAGGCGCGCCGATCAGCTTGGAGACGGAATGCTTCTCCATGAACTCGGACATATCGAAGCGCACCAGCGATTTTTCGGAGCCAAAGAGAAATTCCGAGAGCCGGCGTGCCACTTCCGTTTTGCCCACACCCGTGGGCCCCAGGAAGAAGAAGCAACCCACCGGACGCAACGGAGACTTAAGACCGGCGCGGCTGCGGCGGATGGCGCGTGCCAGAGCGGTGATGGCTTTGTCCTGGCTGATGACGCGCTTGTGCAATTCCGGCTCAATGCGCAGAAGTTTCTGCTGCTCGTCTTCCTTGATGGAAGAAACCCCAATGCCCGTCCAGCGAGAAACTACCTCTTCGATATCCTCGCGTGTGACGATGCCAGTGGAAGCGTCATCCAGCTTGTAGCGTTCCCGCAGCCCGCGCAGATTTTCTTTTTCCTTGCGCTCTTCTTCGGAATAAAACCGCGCCTTTTCGAATTCGTGATTGGCGATGGCAGTTTCCATGCGATGCGTGATGAACTTCACGCGCTTCTGAACTTCGCCGACTTCTTCGGGCACGGAGGCCTGGCGCAGCTTGACGCGCGCGCCGGCTTCATCAATCAGGTCAATCGCCTTGTCGGGCAGGAAGCGATCGGGAATGTAGCGGTTCGAAAGGTAAACGGAATATTTCAGCGCCTCGTCGGTGTAACTCACGGCGTGAAATTTTTCGTAGCGCTCGCGCACGCCGCTGATGACCTGCACGGCTTCTTCTTCATTCGGCGCGGGAACTTTTACGGACTGGAAGCGGCGCTCGAGTGAACGATCCTTCTCGACCGACTTGCGGTATTCACCGGGAGTGGTGGCGCCAATGCACTGAATTTCTCCGCGCGACAACGCCGGCTTCAAAATGTTGGCGGCATCCAGTGAGCCTTCCGCCGAACCAGCACCCACCAAAGTGTGCAACTCATCTATGAAGACAATCGAGTTCTGGCTCTCCATCAGTTCTTTCATGATGGTTTTCAAGCGCTCTTCGAACTGTCCACGGTACTTTGTGCCCGCCACGATCAGGGAGAGATCCAGCGAAAGAATGCGCTTGTCGGCGAGAAACGGTGGAACGTCGCCATCCGATATCCGTTGCGCCAACCCTTCCACAATGGCGGTCTTGCCCACGCCGGGCTCGCCAATCAACACCGGATTGTTTTTAGTGCGGCGGCACAAAATCTGAATCACGCGCTCCAATTCGCCGTCGCGACCTACCAACGGATCCAGCGAGCCTTCCGAAGCCGCCTGCGTCAAATCGCGGCTGAACTCCGCCAGAAGTGAAGTTTCCTTGGGACGAGCGGCGGTAGTTTTTTCGCCAGAGGTGCGCGCCAATTCTTCGCGCAAGGTGGAAAGGCGCAATCCGCGCTCCATCAGAATTTCCGCGCCGAAACATTTTTCTTCGCGCAGGATTCCGAGCAACAAATGCTCGGTACCCACGTGCTTCACGCCCAGGCGCTCGGCTTCTTCGCCGGCCATATTAAGGATGCGCTTGCATTCGGCGCTCAGCGGCACTTCCACAGAAGTGGAGATGCGCTCGCGAATGGTGATGCGCGCCTCTATCTCTTTGCGGATGGACTCAATCGAGCCCTGCTGCCGCAAAAATCGATTCGCCAGCGCTTTGTCCTCACGCATCAAGCCGAGCAACAGATGCTCCGTCTCGATGTAAGGACTGCCGTACTGGCTGGCCTCATATCTGGCAAAGAAAATTACACGACGCGCTTTTTCGGTATAGCGTTCGAACACGTTAGCTCGCTTCTCCCCCGGGGGTCTGACTCGCTACCGCTTTCGCCTCGCGAGTAGTAAGAACGCCATGTTCCAGCGTCAGGATACGATCACACCGCGCGGCGAGCGCCAGATTGTGCGTCGCGATCAGCGACGTCAATCCTAGCGTGCGATGCAGCCGTAACAATAGCTCGAACACAGCCCAAGCATTCTGCTCGTCTAAATTCCCCGTCGGTTCATCTGCCAGCAACACCGCCGGCCCAGTGACAAGCGCCCGGGCAATCGACACGCGTTGCTGTTCCCCGCCGGAGAGTTCCCCTGCGCGGTGGCCGGCTCGATTTTCCAAGCCCACCTCCGCAAGCCACTTTCGCGCCATGCCCAGCGCGGAAGTGAAATCTTCGCCGCGCAACAACAGCGGCATGGCTACGTTCTCTTCAGCCGTAAAGTCGAGCAGCAACTGATGACGTTGCCACAAAAATCCGACGGCACGATTGCGAAATTCCGCAAGTAGCGCGTCTTGATTCGATTCAATGGCTTTCGACGCGAAGTATACTGCACCGCTCGTTGGCGTGTCTAGCGCAGCCAGCAAATGTAAAAGTGTGCTTTTTCCCGCGCCGGATGGGGCCACAATGGCAATCATCTCGCCGCGGTGCAAAGTGATGTTGGCGTCCACCAGCACATCCAGAATTTTCGCCCCGGCGCCGTAACTCTTCCTCAAGTTGCGGCCTTCCAGCACAATTCCGCCTAACGCTCCCGCCGTCGCTCCACTTGTGGCGCTTGTGGCGGAGTGCGTGGCGCTGAAATTCGCGTTGGCGTCTGGTGTCATCGTCTTGCCGTCGGTCAATTGCTCTCTACTGGCGGTCCTGTCGCCTGAATAGTTAAACACTGCCTACTGTACTTAGATGCGCACAGGTGACCACTTGTAGTCGCCGGGAATTGTCCTGATTGTGCGATTTACAGGACAAAAGGATTCCCCTTTTTGCCCTGCGGTTGTCGCGCAGAATTCAGGAAGCACTGACCCATTTTGATACAGTTGTAAGCTTCTTGTCTTCAATTAGTTAAGGTGGGCTTTTTTGTGCCACCGGGCTGAGGGAATGCACCCGGTGCGGCCCGCCTGCCTCTGCACATATCCAGGAGCAAATGGCGCGCCAATCGCACGGAAGCGGATTCTCAGATTGAAACCTATTCGTACCGCAGAATCTCCACGGGAAGCAGTTTGGCCGCTGCGCGCGCCGGCAAAATCGTCGCACCCAGCGAAATGGCCAATGCCACTATGGTGATCCACACGCCATCCATAATTCCCGGATGAAACGGCACGTAAGGCACGGCGTAAACCTGCGGATCCAGCGGAATCAGATGATAGAACCCGGCTACGAACGCAAATACATACCCGACGATAAGTCCGGCAAGCGTCCCGGTGGCACCGATGGTGATTCCCTGCCATAAAAAGATTTTTCTAATTTGATCGCGCCTGGTCCCCAGCGACATCAGCACCGCAATGTCGCGCGCCTTGTCGGTCACCGTCATGGATAGAACCACAAGAATGTTGAGCCCCGCTACAAACGTAATCAGCCCGATGAAAATGGCGGTCACCAATTTCTCCATCCGCAATGCGCGGAATAGCGCGCGATTTTCTTCCATCCACGTGGCTGCCGCGTAACCAGGTCCCGCGATCCGCGAAACTTCCTGAGCAACCTCGTGCGCGCGATCGGGGAAATTCAACCTGAATTCCAGAACGTTCACTAGTTCCCCGGCGCCAGAAAGATTTTGCGCCGCCGCCAATGTCAGGAAGCACCAGTTCTGGTCGTAGTCGTAAAAACCCGAATCAAAAACTCCCGCAACGCGGAATCGTCGCGAACGCGGCAGCAACCCGAAGGGAGTCAGTCGCCCTTGTGGGCTGGTGAGCGTCACATAATCGCCGGGCGCCAGTTTCCATTCTTCCGCCAGCTGTTTCCCGATGAGCAGGGCCTCAACACCATCCTTGTCCGCGGCGAAGTTCAATTCCCCGGCTACAATGCGCTGCAAAGCCTCGTCGCTGCGGCGTTCTCGCTCGGGGTCTATGCCTTTAGTGACGACGCCTCGCGCTTCTCCGCCAAAGGACATCAGCACCGTCTGATATACGGCCGGCGTAACCGAGCGCACTCCCGGCAAAGCCGCCAACTTGCTGGCAAGCGCTTCGTAATCGCGAATCCCGCCAGAGCCCGGGCGCGTCAGCGAAATATGCGCGGTCACCCCCAGCAGGCGGTCCTGCAAAGTTTCGCGGAAGCCGGCGTTCATGGATAGCGCGATCACCAGGGTAGCCACGCCGGCCGCCACGCCCACGATCGAAAATAGCGTCACCAGGCGCAGCACCGCGGGCCGGTGCGGAGACCGCAGGTACCGCCGGGCCACATACCATTCAAAGCGCATGGAGGGCGGTGTTCTTCAGGCTTTCTCGCCGGCGCTGGCGGGTGGATGTGGAAGTGACGCCTCCTGCTCTGCAGGTCGCGGAGCTTCCGGTCGCAGCAGGGGAAAGAGAATCACATCGCGAATGGACTTGGAATCCGTAAGCAGCATGGTCAGGCGGTCTATGCCGATGCCTTCGCCCGCGGTTGGCGGCATGCCGTAGCAAAGTGCCTGGATGTAGTCTATGTCCAACTTCTTCGGGGATTCGTCGCCGCCTGCGGCGATTTGCACTGCAAATCGCCGCGCCTGCTCGGCGGGATCATTCAGCTCCGAAAAGCCGTTGGCGATTTCCATGCCCGCAATGTAAATCTCGAAGCGCTCCACCAGGGCCGGGTCGTCGGGCTTCTGCTTGGACAGCGGCGAAATCTCGATGGGAAAATCAAACAGAATCGTGGGCTGAATTAATTTACTCTCGGCAATGGTTTCAAACAGCAGCCCGGTCCACTCGCCATCGGTCAGTTGTCCTTTGAAGGCCGCGTAAGGCGCTCCGGCTGACTTGGCCCATACGTTGTAGCGCTGCCCGATCGCCGCCGGCCCACCCTTTGCCGCAATCTCTTCCAGCGTCGGGGCGGGCGGCAATTCGGCAGGCCAGTGCTTAATGAGCGCTTCGCGCATGGACAGCCGCTCAAATTTCGCGAAATTTAGCTGTAGCTCCCCGTACGGCACCGTCGTCGAACCGGTGACCTCCTTCGCCAGGCGCGCGAAAAGCTCCTCGTTCAAATCCATCAGGTCGCCGTAGTTGCTGTACGCCTCGTAAAACTCCAGCATCGTGAATTCCGGATTGTGCTGTGTGGAAATGCCTTCATTGCGAAAATTGCGATTAATTTCATACACGCGGTCAAAGCCCCCCACCGTCAGCCGCTTGAGGTAAAGTTCCGGCGCAATTCGCAGGTACAGATCCATGTCCAGAGTGTTGTGGTGAGTGATAAAAGGCCGCGCCGTGGCTCCCCCGGGGATGGCGTGCATCATGGGAGTTTCTACCTCTATATAGTTGCGGGCATCGAAGAATCGTCGCAGCTCCTGGATGATCCGCGCGCGGGTAACAAAAATCTGGCGCGATTTCTCATTCGAAATCAAATCCAGATAGCGCTGCCGGTAACGCAGCTCCACGTCGGTCAGTCCGTGAAACTTTTCCGGCAGCGGTAGCAGCGCCTTGGCCAGCAGGAAAATTTCCTCTACCCAGATCGAAAGTTCATTGGTTTTCGTGCGGAACAGGCGGCCTCGCACCCCCACCGAATCTCCCAGATCCAGCAAGTGAAACAAGGCGAAGCTCTGTTCGCTGACTACGTCTTTCCTGACATAAATCTGTATGCGGCCGCCGTTGCCCTGGAGATGGGCGAATCCCGCCTTACCCATCAAGCGAAACGAGACAATCCTGCCCGCGACGCGCACCTCCACGGGCTTGTCTTCCAGCTCCTGGGTCGAAGCTAGCGCATAGGTTTGTGCCACTTGCGCGGCGGTGTGGCTCCAGCGGAACTCCCGGGGAAAGGGATCCAGCCCAAGCTGTTGAATCTGCTCAAGTTTCTTCTGCCGTTGTTCGAACTGGTCACGCGGCTCAAATTGCAAAAGGCAGATATCCTTTCAATGACGGTGGAGGGCGAGTATAGCGGCGATTGCCGGACTTCGGCAAGGAAGCCGTGGCCGACAGGCTTGGCGCTTTAGAGAAGCCAGGCCAGCGTTCGAGGTCCTAGCCGCAATATCGAAATTCTAATAAAGCCCCTGCCGATTAGGATACTTTGTTATACTCCCGGCAGTTTTCGCCTGGATTTATTATGTTGAAACGCTCGCGTAATTCCCTCTCTCATCGCGGCAGCAGCGTTAAGGATGACTGGCGCGCGCGCCTGCCCGAAGAAAAGTCCTACCTGTTCTCTGCGTATGTGCACGAGTTAGAAGCCACCTACGGAATGTTAAGTGTAACTTTGAATGAAGCGCTGGAATTGCAGCGCCAGGGCCAGCTGGGTAAATCCTGCCAGGCTGTAAATGTTGCTCCTCAATTGTGCGTGCGGCTGTCGGGGGCAATGATGGCGTTGCTTCGCGTTCTGGCACAACACGCCAAACATTACGGAACTATGCCCAGCGTAGCTCCTCTCAATCCCGAAAACTATCAAACCGCGAGAGGCCAGCGCGCTGCGCGCATGAGCGGCGTGCTGAGCAGAGTCCTCCTTCCGCAACGCATACAGTATTTGCATAAATTGGCGACCCTGCAGGAAATCGTTGAGGATCTCAACAAGGAATTCTGCATCAGCGCGCAGGATCTGGCCGCGGGGCTGGCTACCGATACTGTGGGGTTTTGGAAAGTAGTAGACCAGGCGCACTACGACCTCAACACCTGCTTGCGCGAAACTATCATCATGCTCAAGTCGTTCCTGCACGTGCTGCCCGACGAAGAGCTCCCCGGGTTCCAGAAATCTGTAAGTGCCGCATGGGCGGCCGCGGCAAGCGAATCCGGTCCCGCTGCGCATCAGGTTTTACACCATAGACGAATGGCCCATATCGCGGGAGAATAGCCAAGCCTGCTTGCCGGCAGCTCCAGCAGTTAGTGCACTTCGGGGAACAAAGCGCCTCCCGGCGTGTTTGTACTTTTGGACAATGCCGGCCACTGCAAGGACAACTCTAGGAGGGATACGGTGCATCCGAACGTGTGGATGCGCTGCTATTGGACCGTTGGCCCGGAATAGACCAAGCGATCCGAGCGAATCAGCCGTTTCACACTCACCGAAGCAAGCGGCTGCTGTGCAGCCGCCCAAAGCGATGATTGAGGCGGACGCCATTCGTCTGGCGCAGGCCGGAGACGCCGCGGCATTTGAATTTCTGTATCGTCTTCACGGCCGCCGGGTTTACGCGCTGTGCTTGCGGATGGTCAGCAATCCCAGCGATGCGGAAGATCTGATGCAGGAAGCTTTTCTGCAACTCTTCCGCAAGATCAGCACCTTTCGCGGGGAGTCCGCTTTTTCGACCTGGCTGCATCGCATGACCGTAAACGTCGTGTTGATGCGCTTGCGAAAGAAAACTCTCCCGGTGGCTTCGCTGGAAGAAATCACCGAGCCGGATGAAGAAACCGGCGGGCCGAGAAAAGATATTGGCGCTCCGGACTTGTTACTCACGGGCGCTGTGGACCGGGTCAATCTGGACCGCTCGATTGAAAAGCTGCCTCCGGGTTACCGCACCGTTTTTGTGCTCCACGATGTGCAGGGTTACGAGCATAACGAGATTGCCGGCATCATGGGATGCTCTGTAGGAAATTCGAAATCGCAGTTGCATAAGGCGCGTACCAGGTTGCGCGATCTGTTGCAGGAAGAAGTTCGGCAGCAAGCCCGCGATGAACGCCAGATCGCAAAAACTCAAACGGGCCAGACGGATTAAGCTAGAATGGTTCAATTCTCTAGCGCGTTTTTGCAGGACTCAAGTGGAGCGGGAAAGCGATGTTGTTTTTCCGCGGGGTGATGTGCCATGCAGTGCAGTGAACTAGAGTCGGTTTTTGAGCGCGAGGGTTTAGCGCCGCTGTCAGCGGAAGCCCGCGAACACCTTGCGCAATGCAGCGCCTGCGGCCAGTTTGTGGCCGAGGTAAACAGTATTGTGGCCTTGGCCCACGAGTTCCCCGCCGAAGTGGAACCTCCCGCGCGTATCTGGATTTCCATCCGTGCAGAACTCGAAAGCGAAGGCGTGATCCGCGACGTCGTCGGCGCTCGCGCTAAGCAACCCTCCTCCTGGTGGGAATCCTTTGCCGCGCTGTTTGGCAGTCGTGGCCTGGCCACCGCAGCGCTGGCCGCCATGGTGTTGCTCGTGGCACTTTTGTTGTTCCGAACGCCGCACCAGAACACCGACCCCGGTGCGCCCGTGCTCAACGCCCAAGATGAATTCACGCCCACCCTTAACCTTATTACTCAGCAGGAAAGCGATCTCGCTAATATGCGGCTGGCCAGCACGAGTTCAAACACGCCCATGTCTCCGGTGGACAGTTCTCTGCAGCAGAATTTGCTGCAGGTGGATGAGTTCATCGCGGATTGCCAGCGGCACTTGAAAGAAGTGCCTGCGGATGAACTGGCGCGCGAATATTTGACCAATGCCTATCGGCAAAAAGCGGAATTATTGTCCACGATGATTGATCGCGGCGGGAGCCTGAACTGATATGAAAGTAGCCACCAAACTCATGGGACGAAATATTATGCCGGTGATTGCTGCGGGCTTCTTCCTGCTGCCGTGGCTTGCCGCTCAGGCTGCCGAGGAGCGCGTCGAAAAACATTTCGTCGTCAACGGCCGGCCGGTGGTGGTCATCCGCAACGTCGGCAATGGCCGCATCGAAGTGAAATCCTCGAAAAATCCCGAGGTCGTCGTTACCAGCACCAAGACTTCCAACAAAATCACTTTTGAGTCCGAACAGGCCGGCAATCGCATTGACGTCACCTCTACCGTGGTGGACAGTTCCGCGACCGCGAAGGAGATGGAAGCGAATTTCACGCTTACCGTCCCGGAAGAAACCGAGCTGCAGCTCAAGACCCAGACAGGCTTGATTTACGTCGAGCAAGTGATGGGCGACATGACCCTCGACAGCGTCGCCGGTGATGTGCACCTCAAGGAAGTCTCCGGCTATATCATCGTGTCCACCACCGGTGGCTCGCTGGTGTGTACGCAATGCGCCGGCAAGCTGGAGTTCACCTCCATCAGCGGCAGCGCTCAGGTTCTGCAGCCGGCGCTCGATAACGTCAAGCTGCGCACCATGACCGGCAACATCCTGTTCGACGGCGATTTTGTGCACACCGGCTTGTACAGCATGCGCAGTGGAAAGGGCCTGGTCGAAGTTCGTTTCTCGGGAAATGATTCTTTCGATCTGAACGCCCAGACCGCCACCGGCACGGTAGACAATCAAGCCGCCGAATATCTGAAGCCCGATTCTCACGGCGTGAAGCACCTGGCCTCGAAATTTTCCAAAGGCCTCTTTGGCACAGTGGGCACGGGTTTCGCCAAAGTCGAACTCTCCTCCTACAGTGGTACAATCCGCATTCTGAAGCGCGATTAACTCTTTCGCGCGCAAAAAGCTCGTGACACCACCTCCGCCTCTGCGCGGGCCTCGCGTCCGCGCACAACTTTTGTGCCTTGCAGGTTTCATGGGCTCCGGCAAAACCACTGTCGGCACCTTGCTGGCGCGCCAGTTGGCCTGGCGTTTTGTGGATCTGGATTCCCGCATCGAAGAAGCCGCGCACCTTTCTATTACCGAGATATTCGAACGTCTGGGCGAGCCCGCCTTTCGCCTGATGGAGGCTGAGCAGTTGCGTGCCGCACTGGGGCGCGCTGCCGAACTGAAAGAAGGCACCGTGCTGGCCCTCGGCGGCGGCACCTATGCGCAACCCGGATGCCCTGATTTTCTCCGTGCCGCGGGAGCGCCGGTGCTGTGGCTGGATACGCCCGTGGATAAGCTTTTAGCGCGGTGTATGATCATGCCCGGACGCCCGCTGTTTCGTGATGAAACCAGTTTTCGGACTTTGCATGCGCAGCGCCTGCCTTCTTACCAGCAGGCCGATTACCGTGTGGACAGTTCCGGCGCGCCCGCCGTTGTGGTAGAAGAAATCCTGCGCCGCGGTTATGCCGGCGGAAGTGCCGCGGAGACCCACCTGGTCGTGGAAAAACCACGCTCTTACTGAGGAGGCTGACAAACATGCGTGCAACGATGCGGACAAAGATGCCCAACGAAAACATATCGCGCAGAATATTTATGGCTAGCGCCGCCGCAGCAATGACCCTCGCCTGCATTTCCGCGTGGAGCGCCGCCAGGCCTGCCGCGCCTGCGGTCGCCTTCAGCCCCGACAAGGGCAAATTAACTATTCAGCTGGATGGCAAGACCATCGGCAGCGAACAGTTTGAATTCGCGCCATCGGGAAGCGACTGGGTCGCCAAAGGCACCACGGAGTTAACCGTGCCCGGTTCGCCTTCCACGCGCGTCACCGGCACTCTTAAGCTGCAACCCGACGGCGCCCCCATCAGCTACGAATGGACTTCGCATGCCGACAAAACCAACGGCGCGCACATCTTATTCACCAACGGCGTCGCGAAAATCACTTTAGAAATGCAGGGGGCGCGCCCCTTCGAACAGGACCTCACCTTCAACGCCCCGCTAATCGCCGTTCTCGACAATAATTTGTATCACCAGTACGCGCTGCTGGCGCGCATGTACGACTGGTCCAAACGCGGCGCGCAAACATTTCCCGTGCTGATCCCACAGGATTTGACGCCCGGATCCATCTCCGTGGAAGCTACCGGCGCATCCACCGTGGAGGGAAAATCCTATGAAGGCCTGCGCGTCACCACTACTGACCTGGAAGTTTTGTTGCTGCTCGATGCCAGTCATCGCCTGATGCGCCTGGAAGTCCCAAGCGCCAAAGTTTCCGTCATCCGCGAATAAAATTCCGCCACAAAAGAAAAACGGGATAAACATTTCTGTCTATCCCGTCCCTGACTTCTAAAACTTTTAATCGCAGTTACATCTTCGCAAGCGAACGCTGGTACACCGGAGCGCCCGGCCGCCGCAGCGGATATCCCTGCGGATTTCCGTGCGCATGCAGCAGCGCGTGTCCATTCGAATGGCCGGTGCCGATGTGGCCGTTACCGTTACCATTCACCGGCGCTGCTTGCTGCGGCAGTCGCGCCGGATTACCGATAGGGCGCAGCGTGGCAGGCACCGCCGCAACGTGATCGCTGATGGCTTGCAGCCTCTTCAGGATGGATTGCCACTGCTCCCAATCCAGTTGGCGCAAAAACGGGCGCAATCCCTGGATGAACGGATCTTCCAGCAACGCTTCGCCGTCAGATTCCGGAATAAAGAATCTGTTCAGGCCTACGTTTAGCGCTTCGGAAATTTTTTCGAGCGTGCCGAGGCTGGGCGTCATCTGCCCGCTCTCGATGCGCGAGAGGTACGAACGCGACACTTTCGAGCGCGACTGTAGCTGGCTCTGCGTCATCGCGCGCGATTCGCGCAGTTGCCGGATGCGCTGGCCAATGTTCTCGACCGTCTCCTGGTTCACGAAGCGATCGGACGCCGCTTCCACCACCGCCTCCTCAGGAGGCGCAGGTGGCGGGATCAGGAATTCCAGACGCTGCGGCAGCGCGCGTACACATTTGCGGCAGTTTCCGGTGCGTGTGCGATACTGCACCAGTCCACAGGTCTTGCAGCGAATGACTTCCCGGTCCATTTCAAACGAATCAAGCGAATTCATAGGCTCTTTTTCTAATTGTGAAGACACCGGCACTCCTTGAGTTGACTGTATTTCCGGCGTGCGGATGGGAATGAGAACGCTGGAACGTTCTAAGGGGGGAAGACAGTTACTGGCGCGAGAGGGAGTTTCTCCTGAGCGCACCAAAGTGTCAAGAGTATTTTTGGGGTTTTTTAATTTTAAAATCGTGGCCTACGCCGCGTGTTCGCCCTGTCCCTTGGTACAGGTGCGGGCGCGTGATGCTGCGTCGCCGTGCAGCCGGCGGAAACTTCCCTCTCAGATTGGAAAATGCCGTGGCGCTTCCCGGAATTTTTTCTTTAGCAATCGAACTAGAAAGCATTGCGCATGCCAAAGGAAATATTTTTCGGTATGCTGATCGCGTCACGTTACATTCCCGGAAAGACAACTTCTGCTGCGAGGATAAATGCCCAACCGCGAGGATGCCTGGACGTTGCTCTGCGAATACACCAGTTCGGAAAGCTTGCGCAAGCACATGCTTGCCGTGGAAGCCTGCGTGCGCGCCTACGCCCGCAAATTCGGCGCCGACGAAAATCTGTGGAGCATCACCGCGCTGCTGCATGACTTCGATTACGAACGCTGGCCCAACAATGAACACGCCGCCGACAAAGAGCATCCCGCCGAGGGCGCGAAAATCCTGCGTGAGCGCGGTTACCCGGAAGAAGCGGTGCGCGCCATTCTTTCGCACGCCGATTACACGCACGTGCCGCGCGAGTCGCAGCTGGAGCACACGCTTTTCGCCTGCGACGAGCTGGCGGGATTTTTAACCGCGTGCGCTTACGTGCGCCCTTCCAAAAGTATTCTCGATCTCGAAGTGGATTCCGTGAAGCGCCGCCTGAAGGATAAGGCCTTCGCCAAGGGCGTCAGTCGCGACGATGTTCGCAAAGGCGCTGAAGAATTGGGGATCCCGCTCGAAGAGCACGTGCAATTCTGCATCGCGGCGTTGCGAGAAAACGCCGACGCCCTGGGCTTGCGCGGCACACTGTAGTTTAGTTTTTCCCGGCTGCGGGCAAGCCAGGCTGCCGCGCGTTAATTACAGGCCGCGGTGCGTGTACAAGACCATCGCCGCACCAAACATAATCGCCGCAATCAACAGCGAGATTATCCCCGCGGTGAACCAGCCGGAAATGCCGGCGGCGCCAAGGATCTGCCTGGCGTGTTGTAAAACCTGAGTTTCTGTCTTCCTGGCCGGCGCAATTTGCGCACCCGACGCTTCGAATGCTGGCGGCTTCTCCACCGATTCCACCGCCGCAATAAACGTATAGCCTTTGCGCGGAATCGTTTCCACAAATTCCGGCCGTTCCGGCGAATCGCCCAAAACCTGCCGTAATTTGTTCACCGTGGTGTTCACGTTGGCGTCGTAGTTGATCTGCGTGTCCGTGGGCCACAAGTGGGCACGCAGCGTTTCACGCGTCACGACTTCACCGGGATTGGAGATGAGAATCATCAAGGCCTCGCATACCTTACCTTGCACGCGAACCCGCGAGCCATCCTTGAACAATTCCTGTTGATGGAGATCCATGTGGAATGCCCCAAACCGCACATAGCGCGAGTTCGAAGGATTAACTTCCGGGACGGCTGGCTCGCCGTGATATTGCATCCCTGCTGCCGCTGATGTGGAACTCATGGATCACCCCGTTGGTCGGCCTAACTCAGGCTGGACGATTAAAAATTTCCAGCACCATGGAAATATTGACATCTGTTTGACATAAGTTATATCTTAGGTGTATATACAAGTCAAGCTAAAGAGGGGCGCTTCGTGGCGGCTAGTCTTGCCAATTTGGACCTGAACGGTACCGGCTACTGCGCTAGTCTCAACTTCCGCAGAACGGCTCGCGCCGTCACCCGTATGTACGACGCCGCCATGCAGGATGCCGGCATCCGCTCGACGCAATTCGCCATTCTGGTGGGCATTGCCAAGACTCAACCGGTCGCTATCGGGAAACTGGCGGACGTGTTGATCATTGATCGCACTACGTTGACCCGCAGCCTGCGCCTGCTGCAGAAAGAGCGTCTGGTAACCATTTCCAAGCGCACCACCATGCGCCAGCGCCTCCTAGAGCTCACTCCGCAGGGCGTCGAGGCGCTGGAGCGAAGTCTTCCCCTGTGGCGCGCCGTGCACGCGCAGTTCGTCTCCGACGTCGGCTCCGACTACTGGCTCCATCTGCGCGGCGAACTCGAAAAATTGGCGCACCGCACCATGGCGCGCTCCCCCAACCAGTAACAAATACCTCCAAACGCATCTCCATTAGACCGACACTCGTTTACCGTGCGCGGAAATCACGTTAGAATTGTAAGGAATGCTCACCCAGATCGAAGGATTTGAGCCCGGCGCCGGCAAGCATCCGCGCCGGAAAACCTATGGCGTAAAAGTTGGCCATGTGCGCGTAGGTGGCGGAGCGCCGGTCGTGGTGCAGTCCATGACCAATACCGATACCGCCGATGTGGAAACTACCTTTCAGCAAACTATCGAACTGGCCGAAGCCGGCTCCGAAATCGTGCGCTGGACCGTCAATGTGCCGGAAGCCGCCGCCGCCGTTCCAGAGATAAAAAAGCGCTTGCTCGACGCCGGCTGCAACGCCCCCATCATCGGGGATTTCCACTACAACGGTCACGTGCTGCTGACGAAATATCCGGAATGCGCCGCGGCACTCGACAAATATCGCATTAACCCCGGTAACGTCGGCGCCGGCCAGCGACGTGACGAGCAGTTCTCCACCATCTGCAAAGTGGCACGCGACCACGGTAAACCTGTGCGCATCGGCGTAAATGGCGGCTCTCTGAATCAAGAACTGGTCATGCAGAAAATGCAGGAAAACACCGATCAGAATCTTGGCAAGGAATCCGAGGAGATCATTAACGAATGCATGGTGCTTTCCGCGTTGCAGTCCACGGAGCTGGCTCTCGAATCCGGACTGCGCCACGATCAGATCATCATCTCCTGCAAGACTTCTCGGCCTCGCGATCTGATTACTGTTTACCGTGATTTGAGTTCTAAGACGGAACAACCTCTGCACCTCGGCCTTACCGAAGCGGGCATGGGCACTAAGGGACTGGTGTGGTCCGCGGCGTCGCTGGGCGTACTTCTGTATGACGGCATCGGCGATACCATTCGCGTTTCGCTGACACCGCGCCCCGGTGGCGATCGTCGCGAAGAAGTCTACGCCGCATGCGAGTTGCTGCAATCACTGGGGCTGCGTTCGTTTTCACCGAGCGTCACCGCTTGCCCCGGTTGTGGCCGCACTACCAGCACCACTTTCCAGGAGCTGGCGGAAAGTGTGCAGGACTACATCCGCAACACCATGCCCATCTGGAAAACGCAATACGATGGCGTGGAAGAATTGACACTCGCTGTCATGGGTTGCATCGTGAACGGGCCCGGGGAATCGAAAGCCGCCAACATCGGCATCAGCCTGCCTGGAACCGGCGAAGCTCCACGGTGCCCGGTGTACATTGACGGCAAGAAAGACGTGACGCTGGAGGGTACTTACGCGGAACTGGCCGTCGCGTTTCAAGCGCTGGTGGATAATTACATCCAAAAAAATTATCCGCGCAAAGTAGCGGAAGCCACGCCGGCGGGCCGCTGAGGAACCATGAAAATTAGCCGCGAAGATGTCGTGCGCGTTGCGGAACTCGCCTACCTGGATTTGAGCGAGACGGAGCTGGAGACGTACCGTCGCCAGTTGGACGAAATCCTCGAATACATTGGCAAATTGAACGAATTGGACACTTCTGCGGTCGAACCTATGGCTCAGGTGCTCGCCGACGATCAAGCCGCGGACGCCACCATGCGCGAAGATCTGGTGGTGCCCAGCGGGGTCGCCCATGACGTTCTAGAACAGGCGCCCGATCCGGAGCCGCCATATTTCCGCGTGCCCAAGGTAATTGAGCGTTGAATTATTTTCCGCGCCATTTTCGTCACAAATATGGACACGTTTTTAGCACGCTGACCTGACGGAGCATTTTCTTTGACCACTGAGTGGACCATTGACGGAGTCCGGGCCGCACTGACGGCCAGGAAAATCTCCGCGCGCGAACTCGCCGATGAATTCTACAAACGCATCGAAGCGCGCAACCCGGAGTTGAACGCGTTTCTCGCGCTCTCTCCCGACCGTGCCCGCCGCCAGGCCGATAAAGTGGATGCTTTAATCGCCGCCGGCAAACCGCTGCCGCCGCTCGCCGGTGTTCCCGTCGCCATCAAGGACGTCATCAGCACGCGGGGAATCACCACCACGTGCGGCTCAAAAATTCTTGAGCATTATGTTCCGCCTTACGACGCCACCGCGGTGGAACGATTAAACGCGGCGGGAGCGGTCATTTTAGGCAAAACCAATTGCGACGAATTCGCGATGGGTAGTTCGAATGAGAATTCCGCCTACGGGCCGGTGAAAAAT
This sequence comes from Candidatus Acidiferrales bacterium, assembly GCA_038227545.1. Lineage (GTDB taxonomy): Bacteria > Acidobacteriota > Terriglobia > Acidiferrales > UBA7541 > Acidiferrum. The sequence continues at coordinate 10,998 of JBBRPU010000004.1, read as the reverse complement.
CCCGTATCTCCCGATTGCGTTCCTGGCGGCTCCAGCGGCGGTTCCGCGGCAGCGGTGGCCGCGGACTTGGCGGTCGTATCGCTGGGCACCGATACTGGCGGCTCCATCAGACAGCCCGGCGCGTTCTGCGGCATCCCCGCCATGATGGGCAGCTATGGCCGGGTTTCCCGCTATGGATTGATCGCCTTCGCTTCCTCGCTTGATCGCATCGGCCCTTTTGCGAAAAATGTAAAAGATGTTGCCGCCGTGTTACAGGTGATTGCCGGGCGCGACCCACTGGATTCCACATCCACCACGGCATCCGTACCCGATTATTCCGCGGAGATGGAAAAGCCTGTGAAAGGTCTGCGTCTGGGTATCCCTAAAGAATATTTCGCGGACGGCATGGACGCAGGCGTGCGAAATAAAATTGAAGCGGGCCTGGAGATTTACAAGCGATTGGGTTGCGAGTTGGTTGATATTCGCATGCCGCACACCGACTACGCCATCGCCACGTACTACATCGTCGCCACCGCGGAGGCCAGTTCGAATCTGGCCCGTTATGATGGCGTGCGTTTCGGATTGCGCGTCGAGAGCGATTCCCTGCTGGCCATGTATCGAAAAACGCGTGGGGCCGGGTTTGGTGCGGAAGTGAAACGCCGCATTGTTCTGGGTACGTATGTTTTGTCCGCCGGATATTACGACGCTTACTATTTGAAGGGTCAGAAAGTGCGCGCGCTGATCGCTCGGGATTTTCGTGAAGCCTTCGAAAAAGTGGATGCTATTGTCACGCCGACTTCGCCGGTGCCTGCTTTCAAATTGGGCGAGCGCTCGGAAGACCCGCTTCAGATGTATCTAGCTGATATATATACGGTTACGGGCTCACTGGCGGGCGTGCCCGGCATTTCCGTGCCTTGCGGAAAACTCGGGAAGCTCCCGGTCGGCCTACAAATTTTCGGTGCGCCTTTCGCCGAAGCTCGCGTGCTTCAACTGGCGCATGCATTCGAACAAGCCGGCGGCGCTTCCGTTTAAAGCACTATCCATCCATGTGGCGTTGTCAGCGCCGCGCCACACTACTCCACAAAAAGTATCTGCCACGCATATGCACGCTGCACTACGCCTCGGTGAAAGTATGTAGAAAACTTCGTAGCACGCTTCCACCGGAAGAGAAAAGCGTTACCAAAAAGTGTAGCGACTTTGCAAAATAGGGACATTTTTACTTTCACGTTTCAATAGTGGCCCTCGTCCGCGACAGGGAATTGCCGGTGAAACAATGCGAAAAACAGGCGAATTGTCTGTGTTTTTAACGAAAGTACTGGCTATTTAGTTTTGCCGGATAGAACGGAACGACTATTGCTCTGACTTCCGTGCAGCCGATACGATGCTTTCAGCATCTCACTATTCGGTAGCAGCTCGACGGAGAGATCGAGGCAACCAATGGTTACCGTAAAATCCAGTCAGAAAATCTTCACTGATTCAGAGGTTGCTACTTTAACGGGCATCTGCATGGACCACCTCCATAACTTTGCCAAGAGCCGCCACCTTGGCTTTATCGCCCGTGCCGCCGAAGCCGCCAGCATGACCGCCGATCAATTGCTGTTCACCTTGTCGGATCTGATGGTGCTGGTCACGCTGTTTCCCAAGTGCAAGCACTAGACCGCAATTTCCGCTCTCGACAAATCCGCTCCCGGCAAAACCGGGAGCTTTTTTTTACGAATGTGAATTAATTTGCACATATTCGTCATTAGCGGCCATGGTTGTCTTCAGACCGCCCGGAAGTTATCCTCGATACCAGGGCAAACCGCGGGCGCCCCGCGGCATCGCACTCCTACTAGTCAACCATGAGCGTTTTCCGTACATCCCCATCGGCGTTTACCTTGACCATTATCAGCGCCATGTCGCTCGCTCTGAGCGCACCGCCGCTTTGCGCACGCCAACAACCTACGGCCGCTACGACCGCCCCCAAAAAAGATGACCCCGCCGCCAACCGTTTCTCGCATGGCCAGAAACTGGTCCTGAAAGACGGTAATTTCCAGCTGGTGCGCTCGTATGAACGCCACGGCGAGCGCGTGAAGTATTTCAGCGTGGAGCGCAACGATTGGGAGGAGATTCCTGCGGCCATGGTGGACTGGGAAGCCACCGAAAAGATCCGCGCCTCCGATACCAAAGCCGAGGCCGCGTTGGTCAAGCGGGTTGAGGCGCAGGAGCAGGCGAGGAAAGTCGTGACCGTAGTGGACGTGGACGCCAGCCTGCCCGTGGGCCAGGGCGCGTTTCTGCCATCCGGCGAAGGCATGTTCGTCGTCGAGGGCAAGTCCATCACGCGCCTCGAACAGGTGGGAGCCCAAACTCGGCGAGACCGCAAGCGCGCTCTGGAACAGGTGATTTCGCCTGTACCGATCATTCCCAGCAAACACAACGTGGAGATTCCTGGAGCGAAATCCAAAATACGCGTGAACACCGTGAGCGGCCCGCCGGAGTTTTACCTGAGGGAGGTCGCGCCGGATCCCGACAATCTCACCACGGTGTGGCAGAGCAGCCGCCAGGGAACTAACGGCCCGGAAGTCGAGTTGGTGCGCGCTACTGTTAAAGGCAACGTACGGCGGCTCAAAGCTTTGCGCAGCCTGATGGGGCAGCAAATTTCAGCGGAGTCCACCACCGTCGCCATTCAGCGCTGGGAAATCGCCAAAGACGTATATCGCTTCACCGTCAGCGAACCATTGCCTCCGGGAGAATATGCGTTGGCGGAGATTTTGCCGGATGGCATGAACGTTTTTGTGTGGGACTTCGGAGTGGATACCCAATAGGTTAGCGTTGCTTACTGCTTGGCGTTCTCCAGTTGCTTCAGCGCGCACACTTCCTGGACTACCGCCAGAACATCCGAAATTCGAAACGGTTTCTGCAACTGGCGTGGCGCCCCCGTCCCTGAACCTGACCCGGAATGTTCCGGGACCACCAGGTCGCCGGTCATGAAAATTACTGACGGCTTCTCGACGCCACACGTCTGCAGAATATTGTTGGCCACGTCACGCCCGCTGACTTTTCCTCCACCGGCGACGGAAAGATTCAGATCGCAAAGCAAAATGTCATAAGACCGGTTTTGCGCCAACGCCAGAGCGGCCTCCGAATTTGCGGCGCAGTCCACTTCGAGCCCGTGGGTGGACAAGCCCTCTTCCAGCAGCATGCGGATGCTTTCTTCGTCGTCAATAACCAGAATCTTGCAGCCTTGAATCGCGCTCAAATCCTTTTTTGGCGTGGCCCGGGCGGCGTTGGCGACGGCGGCGGTGGAGGTCGCCTCCAGTTCTTCGGTATCTTTTTCCACCGCGGACAGCGCGGGCAAATCGAGCGTAAATAACGATCCGCCGCCGGGCAGCGCTTTGGCGTCCAGGTTTCCGCCATGTTCTCGAATGATGGACATGCAGATGCTCAGCCCCAGCCCGGTGCCGCCGCCAGGCCGCTTGGTGGTGTAAAACGGATCGAAAATGCGCGGTAACGCTTCGGCGGGAATTCCCACGCCGTCATCCTGCACAGTGATGGAAATCACCCCGGCATTCAGCGCCAACCGGATGGTAATGTGCCCGGATTCCCGCACCTCACGGATAGCCTGCTCGGCATTGGTGATCAGATTCAAAAGCACCTGGATCAGTTGGTTGCCATCGCCCAGCACCGGAGGCAAATCGCGGTGGGCTTCGAAATCCACGGCGATCTGATTGCGCCGCAGCGAGTGTTCCTGCAACTGCAAAGTGCGCTCCACCAGGACGTTTACGTCCAGTGGTTTTTTCTGCGGCGAGGCCGGGCGCGAAAACTCCAGCAGGTTTTGTACGATGCGCGCAGCGCGCCGCGCCTGCCGGTGCGTCAACTCCAACTGCCGCTGCGTATTTTCGTCGGTGCCCGGACGTTCCCGTAGCAATTCCGTCACTCCCAGGATGGCCGTCAGCGGATTATTCAGCTCGTGCGCTACGCCCGCCAGCATCTGGCCCATGGCCGCCAGCTTTTCCGCCTGGATAAGCTGCTCCTCCAGGCGCTTGAGATCCGTGACATCCCGGCCCGAAATGATCACGCCATCAATCTTGTCCATTTCGTCGAACAGCGGGCTGAAATGGCAGCGCAACCGCCGCCACTCGCCTTTTTTGCTGCGCACACGCACTTCCAGCGATGCGAACGTTTCGCGTCCGGCCAGAATTTCCTGATACATCGCGCGCAGCCTGGCGCGATCCTCCGGATTCGTCCGCGATCCCAACTCCTGTTCCATCATTTCTTCCGGTTCGTAGCCCAGCACTTCCACAACCCGGGGACTCACAAACGTGTAGTTCGCCGCGTTATCCAGAACAAAAATCAAATCGGGAAAACTATCAATCAGCCGCCGCGCGAATTCCTGCTGCTGATGCAGCCGCCGCTCCATCACCCGGCTGGCGGTCACATCCATCAAGGCGCCCTGATAGCGAATCACCGTGCCGGCGCTGTCACGCACCGCCGCCGAGGTATTCAAGCAGATCAGCGAAGTACCATCCTTGCGCGTGAGAGTTATTTCCCGTCCCTGCAAAATGGGCTGACGCTCCACTTCGTTCTTGATGCTTTTTCGCTCCGCGCGGTCGTGAAAAATATCTGGCACACTATGCGTCAGCAAATCTTCTTTGGAGTCGTAGCCCAGCATGCGCACCAGCGCGGGGTTCACATCCAGAATGGCGCCCGCCGGATTGACGATGTAGATGCCTTCCTGCAGCGTCTCGAACAGCTCGGTAAAGCGAGCCTCGTTTTTGCGTAAGGCGCTCACGTCGCGCGCCAGAATGGTCACGCCCTGCACCTGGCCATCGCGCAACATCGCGTTCGCCACGCAATCAAAATAAAAAACGCCCTGCTGATTTTTCAGGTGCACGTGCACCACGCCCGACCAGGTGCGCCGCTCCAGAAATTTCGGCAGCGCCTTCCGGGCCATCTCCCGCCCATCACCGGAAGACTCCTGCGCAAATTCCGTCAGGGACATGCCGATAATTTCCTGGTAAGGAGTGGCCACCAGGTCCGCGAAGCTGCGATTCACCGCGCGAATCTCGCCTTCCAGCGTCACCGCAATCAAAATATCGTCGAACGAATCAATCAAGTCGCGATAACCCTGCTGCGACCGGCTGATCATGTCGAAAAGCTGGTTCATCTGTTTTTCGTCGGGCGGCGCCGCGTCGCGCTGCTCAATGCCCTGCACCAGCCCGCGCAACTCAGAAATTTCCTGCGTGCGCTTCCACACGTGCGCGCCAAAAAGCCCGATCAAAATCACCAGTCCGATGGGCAACGCCTCAAAGCGATGCGTCAGCGACCGCACCGTATCCCAGGAAACCATAGCGAAGACCGTGGCCAGCACGATCAGCAGGAAAAACGTTACGCGCCACAGCTCGTTCTGCTTGCTTTCGAACTTCGCCAGGCGCGACGAAACCGTGCCCTGCCCGCTTGGGTTTTCATTTTGAGACTTCTGATCGCCGCCGCTCTTTTTGGAGGCGCCGCCTGAAGTCTGCGAGTCGCGATTTTGGCTTTCAGTCATGAATGTGCGAGTAGAGCCCGCTTTACCTGACAATAAATGCGTTCCTCCGATTGTAGGAACGTATCCCTACTACTTCAATGGAGCAGCCTCCGCCCCGTTCCTGAAGGTACCTAAAATTAAAAGAAAAAGGGCGCCTCGGCAACAGCCCGAAACGCCCTGGTTTCCGTTTAAAGAATGCCTGCTCGAAGGTTTTAACCTTCGGTCGCGGCGTCCGCTTCGTTATCCTTTTGCAGGAAGTCGAGCGCGGCAGCCTCCTCAGGTGTCAGTTCCGCAGCTTCCGGAATCTCATCCATCGGCGCCGGCGGCGGCATTTCCGTCAGCAACTGAATGCTGCGGTAATGTTCCAGTCCGGTACCGGCAGGAATAAGCCGGCCCATGATCACGTTTTCCTTCAGCCCGCGCAGGTAGTCAACCTTGCCCGCAACCGCGGCCTCGGTGAGCACGCGCGTGGTTTCCTGGAAGCTCGCCGCCGAAATAAACGAATCGGTGGACAGCGAAGCCTTGGTGATACCCAGGAGCAGCGGACGCCCGGTTGCCGGTCGTCCACCTTCGGCGATGATGCGATCGTTTTCTTCGCGGAAGCGGAATTTATCCACCTGCTCTTCCAGCAGGAACGTGGTGTCTCCCACATCTTCCACCTTCACCCAGCGCATCATCTGCCGGGAAATGGTTTCGATGTGCTTGTCATTGATGTTCACGCCCTGCAGCCGGTAAACCTCTTGAATGGCGTTCACCAAATAAGACTGCGTGAACTTTTCTCCAAGCACCGCGAGCAGGTCATGCAGGTTGAGCGGTCCATCAATCAAAGCCTCACCGGCCTTGACGTGATCGCCTTCCTGCACGTTGATGTGAATACCACGAGGGATCGAATATTCCTTGGTGGTCTTGCCGTCCTCGGCTTCCACGTGAATCTTGCGCATGCCCTTGGCGATATCGCCGTACTTTACGATGCCGTCGATTTCGCTGATGACCGCGGGATCCTTCGGCTTGCGCGTTTCGAACAATTCCACTACGCGCGGCAAACCGCCGGTGATGTCCTTGGTCTTGGTGGTTTCCCGCGGGATTTTCGCGAGCACGTCGCCGGCTTGCACTTCATCGCCATCCTTCACCATCAAGTGAGCACGGGAAGGCATGAGGTACTTTTTGCGAACCTTGCCCGAAGAATCGCGGACCAGAATCGCCGGCTGGTGCTTTTCGTCGCCCGGTGGCAGCGTCACCACGTCCTGTGAAAGGCCGGTGACTTCGTCCACCTGCTCTTCAATCGTCAAGCCCGGACGCAGGTCGTCAAATTTAATGGAGCCCGCGGTCTCAGTAAGAATCGAGAAGGTAAACGGATCCCACTCGGCAAGAATCTGTCCGTGAACCACCTGTTCGCCGTTCACCACGCGCAAACGCGCGCCGTAAACTACGTGGTAGCGTTCTTTTTCGCGGCCCTTTTCGTCCACGATGGCGATCAAGCCCGCACGATTCATGGCGATGGAAGTTCCGCCACGGCCCTCGACGTATTTGAGGTCCACAAACTTGACGCTGCCGTTGTTGCGCGCTTCAAGCGTGGAGCGCTCGGATACGCGGGTTGCGGTTCCGCCGATGTGGAAGGTACGCATGGTCAACTGCGTGCCCGGTTCTCCGATGGACTGCGCGGCAATCACGCCGACAGCTTCTCCGAGTTCCACCATGCGCCCGGTCGCCAGGTTGCGCCCGTAGCACAGCGCGCAAACTCCACGACGCGATTCGCAAGTCAGCACGGAACGAATGCGCACCCGCTCGATACCCGCACCTTGTACCTGGTTGGCGAGCTCTTCGGTAATTTCCTGGCTGACCTCGACGATGATGCTGCCTTCGAAGTCTTTGATCTTGTCGAGCGAAACGCGGCCCACGATGCGGTCGCGCAACGGTTCGACTTCGACGCCGGCTTCGATGATCGGCTCGACGAAAATTCCGTCCGTCGTACCGCAATCGCGCTCGTTGATGATCACGTCTTGCGCCACGTCCACCAAGCGGCGAGTCAGGTAGCCCGAATCCGCCGTCTTCAACGCGGTGTCCGCCAGACCCTTACGCGCGCCGTGCGTGGAAATGAAGTACTGCAAAACGTTCAGGCCTTCGCGGAAGTTCGAAGTGATCGGAGACTCGATAACTTCGCCGGACGGCTTGGCCATCAGGCCACGCATACCGGAAAGCTGGCGAATCTGCTGCTTCGAACCACGCGCTCCAGAGTCCGCCATAACGTAAACGGGGTTGATGATGCCTTCCTTGTCCTGATTCTCCAGCGCCTTGAACAATTCGTCGGCAACTTTTTCGGTGACGTCTCCCCAGATGGCGATGACCTTGTTGTAGCGTTCGCCGTTGGTGATCGCGCCGTCCAGGTATTGCTGCTGTACCTTGACGACTTCCTTCTCGGCGTTTTCGACGAGATTGTATTTATTGTTCGGGATGAGCATGTCATCAATGCCGATGGAAATTCCTGACTTGGTGGAGTAGTGGAAGCCCAGTTCCTTCAAGTGGTCGAGCAGCACCACGGTGTCTTCCAGACCGAATCGCAGGTAGGCGTAATACACCAACTGCTGCACGCCCTTTTTCTTGAGCAATCCGTTTACGTACGGAAATTTTTCCGGCAAGTGCGAATTGAAAATCACGCGCCCGACGGTGGTCTGAATGAATTGGCGTTCCATTTTCACTGGAACGGTGTGCGGCACGTCCTGGTCGTCATACGCGGTGGTCAGGTCAATCACTTCGCCGGTGTAGCGCAAACGCACGGGAGTGAGCAACTCCACTTCCCCTGCTTCCAGCGCCAGAATAACTTCATCGGTGGCGCCGAACACGCGGCCCTCACCTTTCGCGCCGGGCTTCGACTTGGTGAGGTAATAAATTCCCAGCACCATGTCTTGCGACGGAACAGCGAGCGGCAAACCGTGGGCAGGCGAAAGAATATTTCGCGAGCTCAGCATCAGCACGGAAGCTTCCACCTGCGACTCCGGTGACAGTGGAATGTGTACCGCCATCTGGTCGCCGTCAAAGTCCGCGTTGAACGCGGTGCAAACCAGCGGATGAATACGGATGGCCTTGCCTTCGACCAACACCGGTTCGAAAGCCTGGATACCCAAACGGTGCAGCGTCGGAGCGCGGTTCAACATCACTGGATGCTCGCGAATCACGTCTTCCAGAATGTCCCACACGACCGGATCCTGCTGCTCCACCATTTCTTTGGCTTGCTTGATGGTGGTGCAGTGGCCCTGCGCTTCCAGCTTGTGATAGATGAACGGCTTGAAAAGCTCCAGCGCCATCTTCTTCGGCAAACCGCACTGGTGCAGTTTCAGTTCCGGACCCACCACGATTACGGAGCGGCCGGAATAGTCCACACGCTTGCCCAACAGGTTCTGGCGGAAGCGCCCCTGCTTGCCCTTCAAGGTATCGGACAGCGACTTGAGCGGGCGGTTGTTGGTTCCACGCAGCACGCGGCCACGGCGGCCGTTGTCGAACAACGCGTCCACCGCTTCCTGCAGCATGCGCTTTTCGTTGCGCACGATCACGTCGGGAGCGCGCAGCTCCATCAGCTTCTTCAAACGGTTGTTGCGGTTGATTACGCGGCGATACAAATCGTTCAGATCGCTCGTCGCGAAGCGGCCGCCATCCAGGGGAACGAGCGGGCGCAGCTCCGGCGGCAGCACCGGAATCACGTCCAGAATCATCCACTCCGGCTTGTTGCCGCTCTTGCGGAACGCTTCCAGCACTTTCAGGCGCTTGGCGAACTTGATGCGCTTTTGCAGCGACGCATCCGTCTTCATTTTTTCGCGCAGCTCGTCGGAAAGCTTTTCCACTTCCACGCGGCGCAACAGTTCCTTGATGGCTTCGGCGCCCATCTTGGCGATAAATTGCCCCGGATATTCCTGCGAAAGTTTGCGATATTCGTCTTCCTGCAGCACCTGGCGTTCGCGCAGGACCGCTACTTCATTGGGATCCACCACCACGAACGCTTCGAAGTACAAAATGCGTTCGAGGTCGCGCATGGAAATGTCCAGCAAGTAGCCGATGCGGCTGGGCAAGCCCTTGAAGAACCACACGTGCGAACACGGAGAAGCCAGCTCGATGTGGCCAAGGCGCTCACGGCGCACCTTGCTGAGCGTCACTTCCACGCCGCACTTGTCGCAGATCACTCCGCGATGCTTCATGCGCTTGTATTTTCCGCACAAACATTCCCAATCGGTGACCGGGCCAAAAATCTTTGCGCAAAACAGGCCGTCCCGCTCGGGTTTGAAAGTTCGGTAGTTGATGGTCTCCGGCTTGGTTACTTCTCCGTGAGACCACGAACGAATTTTTTCAGGACTCGCCAAACTGATTCGAATGGAGTCGAAGTCCGCAATTAAACTGGCGCGATCATATGGGCTGCTACGGTACAAGGTTGTTTCCTCCCTCCCGATCCGGTTTGGCCGGAGCGGGCTGCGGTTCGGTGTTTGGCACCGAACCGGCTGAGAACCCAACTACGAAAATTGCTACTCACGTCAGAGGCGGAGCGGGAACGAATCCCCGTCCCGCTAATCCGCCGCTTTATCCGTTGGTGGCTTTTGCCGCTTCATCAATTCCACGTCCAGGCACAAGCTCTGCAATTCGCGGACAAGCACGTTGAAGGATTCCGGTACTCCAGGCTCGATACCCGGTTCACCCTTCACGATGGCCTCGTAGATTTTGGCGCGGCCATACACGTCGTCCGATTTCGCGGTGAGCAGTTCCTGCAGGATGTGCGCCGCTCCGTAAGCTTCCAGCGCCCACACTTCCATTTCGCCGAAGCGCTGTCCGCCGAACTGCGCTTTACCGCCCAGCGGTTGCTGGGTAATCAGCGAGTACGGTCCGATGGAGCGCGCGTGAATCTTGTCGTCGACGAGATGCGAAAGCTTGAGCATGTAGATGTAGCCCACGGTGATGGGCTGATCGAATTGGTCGCCGGACATGCCGTCGAACAGGTTGATCTTGCCGGCGTGCGGCAAACCCGCAACTTCCAGCAGGTGGCGAATTTCCGCTTCACGCGCGCCGTCGAATACCGGCGTCGCAAACGGAATTCCTTCGCGGAAGCCTTCTGCGTACTCCAGCAACTCTTCGTCGCTGAGTTTCGACAGCGTCTTCCACACCGCCGTCTCCGTGAAGACTTCACGGAACCAGCGTCGCAGCGCTTCGGCTTTCACTTCCTTGCTGAGCAAACGCTTCAAGCTGTTGCCCAGTTCCTTGGAAGCCCAGCCCAGATGCGTTTCCAGAATCTGTCCCACGTTCATACGCGAAGGCACGCCCAACGGATTGAGTACGATCTCCACCGGAGTTCCATCGGGCATGTACGGCATGTCTTCCTGCGGAACGATGCGCGCAATGACGCCCTTGTTTCCGTGCCGCCCGGCCATTTTGTCGCCGATGGAGAGCTTGCGCTTCATCGCGATATAGACCTTCACCAGTTTGATGACGCCCGGAGGCAGCTCGTCGCCCTTCTTGAGCTTTTCCTTGCGCTCTTC
>JBBRPU010000003.1:0-37583 GCA_038227545.1 Candidatus Acidiferrales bacterium | reverse complement strand
TGGCCGGGGACTTCGGCCAGATCGCCAAGTTCAACGCCGCGGAGGGCGCTCGATTCATTGAGGGCTTGGGGATTAAGCCTGGCGCAGAATTGCTTGATGTGGCGTGCGGGAACGGGAACCTCGCGATTCCTGCCGCGCGTCTGGGCGCAAAGGTTATCGGGGTGGACATTGCCACAAACCTCCTGGAGCAGGCACGCGCGCGGGCCGCAGAAGAAGGGCTCGCAGCGGACTTTCGAGAAGGTGACGCCGAGGCGCTCCCTTTTCCCGACGCACAATTTGATGTGGTGGTGTCCATGTACGGAGCGATGTTTGCGCCACGGCCGGCCCTGGTGGCGGCGGAATTGACGCGCGTCTGCCGCGCGGACGGACTGGTTGCCATGGCGAACTGGACGCCTACGGGATTTGTGGGGAAGAATTTTGCAGTCACCGCCAAATACTTGCCGCCACCAGAAAATATTGATCCGCCCGTTTTGTGGGGCAAAGAAGAAGTCGTTAAGGAACGCTTCGCGAGAGTTGGCTGGAACGCGGAGACGACGCGGCGCAATATGGATTTCAAGTTTCCGTTTGGCGCCGCAGAAGTGGTGAAATTGTTTCGCGAATACTTTGGGCCGACGAAGGTAGCGTTTTCGCGGCTGGATGCCGCTGGACAAGCCAGTATGGCGGCGGACCTGGAGAAGTTCTGGAGTGAGCACAACGAAGGCCCCTCCAGCGAGACGCACGTCAAAGCGGAGTATCTGGAAGTTCGCGCGCGCAAGGCGTAGGTTGCAAATTTCGATCGGATGACCCTTGCAGCCCAGGTCATCGTTCTTGACTTCATTCCACGGCTTCGCATAGGCTGCGCGTAACTGCGCACGCCGTGACGGCGTGAAGTCTACGTTCGCAGCAAGTCAATTGGGACCCTACCCAGGTATTTCCAAATACGATTTCAGCCGATGAGGTCGGCGCCTATGAAAAAACTGTGCAGATCTTTAGTGGGACTTTGTTTGGCGATTTTTTTTGCGAACGCCGCCGCGGCTCAGGATAAGCCAAAGAATACGATGACGCCGCCGAAGGTGCTCACGATCACGCGGGAATTTGTAAAGCCGGGCAAGACCGGGTCTACCCACGACAGGGCGGAAAGCGCCTTCGTAAGGGCTATGACGACGGCGAAATCCAAGACCTATTATATCGGTCTTGATTCGTTGAGCGGAAAGCTGCGGTCGTTGTTTCTGACCGGTTACGACTCGTTTGACGCGTGGGAGAAAGATCAGCGCGCGCAACAGAAAGATCCTACGCTGGGCCCGGCAATCGAGCGGGCGTTGTCCGCGGATGCGCCGCTGCTCGACAGCGTAGATCAGAGCGTGTGGATTTATCGAGAAGATCAAAGCCATAACCAGTCGGGAGCGATCGGCGATGCTCGCTACATGGAGTTTGAAGTTTTTCGCGTGAAGCCCGGACATGAAGGGGATTGGGCCGCGGCAGTGAAACTCGTGCAGGACGCCTATGCCAAAGCGGTTCCAGACGGACATTGGGCAATGTATCAACTGGTATTCGGCGGGTCTCCATCGTACGTGGTGATCACGCCGATGAAATCGGCTGCCGAGATTGATAAAAATTTCATGGCGGACAAACAATTTGTGGACGCCATGGGCGCGGAAGGGATGAAGAAGCTGAGCGAGCTTTCCACTGCCGCGATCGAATCTATCGAAACACATCTGTTTTCGATGAATCCACGCATGAGCTACGCGTCAGATGAAATGGCGGCGCAGGCCCCGGATTTCTGGCGGCCGAAAGCGTCGGCTGGCGAAGTTAAGCATAAGACAGAGCCGAAGCCGGCTACACCGTAGATTTATTGCAAGCGTCGACATTCAGGCTGCGATCCGGCACGCCAGGCGGACCTCCGATATATTGGGCACGCTTCGCGTGCTTGGTTCGGCACAATTACGCCGGTTCTCGCGAGCGACCGGCTTGGGTAACGCCTCTCGCCACGTTCGGCGGGCTAGGTAGTGAGGCGGTCGCGTGAGATGGGGCGAAGTTGCCAGGCTTGAAAGGAAGTTGGATTGAAATCCTTACCTGGTTTTATGCGCAGCGGTCCGTTTGGTTGGCGGTAAATGCGGGTGGTGATGGCGTGACGGCCATTGACGATGAGTTCGGCTACGGAGCCGTCGAGAAAAAAATGAAAGTCATTGGCGTTCCCTGGCATTGACGGGAATTCGAAAGTAGCGCCGTTTACTTCCAGCGATGCCGCCGGATCCTTTTGCGTGAGTGCGACGCTCCACCAGGGGCCCATTTGGTCTTCAAGTGTCAGTGCGAATGAAGCGGAGGGTGTCTTCCAGGCCAGCTCACCGCACAAATCTTCGATGGCTACATGTTGCAGCGCTTCAGAACTGTGAGCGATGTTTTTGGGAGTTAACAATTTTTCGCGCAGAGACTGCGCCGCGGGCGCAATGCTCATTTCCAGTTCGCCGTCGGCGGAAAGCGACAGGGTTCGAGGCAGTGCCATGCAGCCGGCCCATCCCGCGGCGATTAATTCTGCATCGGGGCGTTTCTCGGGAATCCAGCCCCACAATATGCGATTGCCGTGCGCATCGAGTTGCGTTTTTTGCGCGTAGTAGGCGCCGTGGTCGAGGATGCCGCGTTTATCGGAATGAAATTTTAATTCTTTGGGATCGAACTCGCCGGATTCCCAGATGACCTGGCCGGCCGTAGAGTAAAGCAGCACATGTTTTTTGCCGAGTGGGAAAAAATCGGGGCACTCCCACATCTCCCCGGAGTCTACGGGATTGGTCAGCTCTTTTTCCTTCCATTTTCCGGAAGCGAGTTCGTGCAGGTACTCCCAGGCGCGCAAATCTTTGGAGCGATAGAGAAGGACACAGCCACCTTGTTTCGCATGGCCGGACGCCACGCCCAGCAACCAATCGTTTCCCTCGCGCCAGAGGAAGGGGTCGCGGAAGCCGGTTATTTGGGGGTCGTTCGGGGGTTCAATGACGGGATGGTCAAGTTTTTTCCAGCTGCGAAGCTGCGCATCGGTGGACGTGGCGAGGCATTGGACCTCACGAAAATTATTGTGACCGTCGCGCAGCGTGGCGCGCTCGAGGGGCACGCGTTTTACTCCGGTGTAGAGAATCGTGGCGGTGCCGCGATCATCTACCGCGCTGCCGGTGAAGCAGCCGTCGGCGTCATCCCATCCGGGCGTGGGCGCCAGCGCGATGGGAAGATGCCGCCAGTGAACCATGTCTTCGCTGACGGCGTGGGCCCAGTGCATGTCGCCCCACACTGCGGATCCGGGGTTGTACTGAAAAAACATGTGGTATCGGCCTTGCCAGTAGATGGGGCCGTTGGGATCGTTCATCCAGTTTTTTGCGGGTAGCAGATGAAATTGCGGGCGGAGAGGATCGGCGGCGAGTTTTCTTTGCAGGTCGTCTGAGAATGCGGACCAAGCCCGGGGCGGTAGGGATGCGAGCGCGCCAGAAGCTAACGCACTTTGCAAAAAATCGCGGCGTGTTGGACGCATGGAGATACTCCTCAGAACAATACCTTCACAAAATTATCGTCTATAAGTAGAGACGAGACGTATTCGATGTCCTGGCCTAAAGGCCGATCGTCGGTGAGCTTGGGGGATTTTTCGCGGACGGCGTTGTAGGCTTTTTGCGCCAGCGTGCCGGTTTGCAGCGGCGCGAGCAAATCAATGCCCTGGCATGCGCAGAGGAGTTCGATGGCAATGGTGTGGCGCAGATTGATGAGCATGCGTTGCAGGCGGCGCGCGCCGCTCATGCCCATGGAGACGTAATCTTCCTGATTGCCGGAAGTGGAGATGGAATCTACGGAATGCGGCGTGGCGAGCGCTTTGTTTTCGCTGGTAAGCGCGGCGGCGGTGACCTGCGCGATCATGAAGCCGGAATTCAGACCGGGCTCGGGCGTAAGAAAAGCCGGCAGCATGCTAGTGAGTGGGTTGGTCATCTGTTCGATGCGACGTTCGCTGATGCCGCCGAGAGTGGCGAGCGCGATAGCCACCTGGTCAGCGGCCATGGCCAATGGCTGGCCGTGAAAATTTCCTCCGCTGACAATATCGCCGCTGCCTTTTTCCGCCGTGCTTGAAGCATTGGCGAAAACGAGCGGGTTATCCGTGGCGCTGTTGAGTTCAACTTCCGCCACGGCGCGCGCCTGCGCCAGCGAATCGCGCACCGCGCCGTGGACCTGCGGGGTACAGCGCACGCTATAGGCGTCCTGCACGCGCGGATCTTTTTCGCTGGAGCGGTGTGATTCGCGAATCTGGCTGCCCTCATTGAGGCGCGCGAGATTATTCGCCGTGGTGGCGGCTCCGCGATAGGCGCGAGCCTGCATGATGCGCGCATCAAATGCGCCGGGACTGCCGCGCAAGGCGTCGAGAGAAAGCGCGGCGGCGATGTCGGCGGCGTTCACGAGGGTGTCCGCTTCCAGAAGCGCGAGGCTGAGCAGCGCGAGCATGCCCTGCGTGCCGTTCAGGAGTGAGAGGCCTTCTTTGGCTTCGAGCGCTACCGGAGTTATGCCCGCGCGTTGCATTGCCGAGGCGCCATCGAAAATTTCATCTTTGTACGTCGCGCGGCCCTCGCCGATCACCACTTGCGCGAGATGCGCGAGGGGTGCGAGATCACCGGACGCGCCGACCGAGCCTTGAGAGGGAATCAGCGGATGAACTCGGGCGTTGAGCATTTTGCAAAGCGTGTCTACCACGTGGGGGCGGATGCCACTGAGGCCTTTGGCTAAGGCGTTGGCGCGCAACAGCATCATGGCGCGGGTTTCCGGTTCGCTGAGGGGCTCGCCGATTCCGCAAGCGTGAGAGCGCACCAGATTAATTTGCAGGCGTTGAACCTGTTCCGAGGAAATGCGCACGGAAGCGAGTTTTCCAAAACCAGTGTTGATGCCGTAAGCGGTGGCGCCGGACGCTACGAGTTTGTCTACGACCGCGCGGGAAGCGTTCATTCGTTCGATAGCGGAGGGATCGAGAGCGACAGCTTCGTGGCGTAAGGCCACGGCGTGCAATTGGTCGAAGGTCAGATTATTTCCGGTTAGCTTGATGGTCATAGCGAAAAGTTGGCGATATGTGGGCTCATGGATGACTTTCACTCGCCGCCGGCGCGAGTGCGGTAGAGAACGCGCAGCGGTATTTTTCGGGTAGAAGCTTGGGGCGGCCGTTGCTGCCGCAGATTACGTGAACAGTCTCGCCCGTGGCCAGCCGATGACTATCGTGATCGCGAAATATTTCGTAAGAAAAGCGGATGGTGCGGTTTTTGGCCTCGGCAATGCGCGTGCGAACGCGCAATTGTTCGTCATAGCGCGCGGGGTGCAGGTAACGGCAATTAGCTTCGACCACCACGATGTGGCAATCGTCGGTGAGTTCCATATGCTTGTATTCGATGCCCAGAGCGCGTATCAATTCCACGCGGCCAACTTCGAACCAGATCAAATAATTTGCGTGATAAACCACGCCCATTTGATCGGTTTCCGCGTAACGCACGCGGACAGCGGCGTCATGATACTCAATCATTCCGTGTCACCGCGCCATTGCGGCTTGCGCTTTTCGAGGAACGACGCCAGGCCTTCCTTGAAATCGGGGGTGCAGCGGATGCGCGCATTTTCGAGGACGGCGCGCTCCAAGTCAGCGTCAATCGTGGTGGCGGCTGCTGCGGTGAGCAGGCGCTTGGCGCGGGTAAGGCTGCTGGGACTGGCTTCGATGAGTACCGCCGCCAACTCTTTGGCGCGGTCCATGAGACGTTCGGGCTCTACAATTTCGGAAACGAGGCCGAGCTCCTTAGCTTCGGCAGCGCTGACGAGGCGGCCGGTAAGCAGTAAATCACGCGCGCGCTTGTCGCCGATCTGGCGCGTCAGAAAAACGGAAACGATGGCGGGGAGGAAGCCGATTTTCACTTCAGTGTAGCCAAATTTTGCTTCCGGAACCGCGAGCGTGAAATCGCAAAGCGTCGCGATGCCGCAACCTCCGGCGAGGGCGTGTCCATTTACGGCGGCGATCAGTGGCTTGGAGAAGCTCCAGATGCGGCGGAACACGCGGGCCATGCGACGGGAGTCGTCCATGTTCTCCTGCGGTGACTGGCGGGCGATGGCGGAGAGCATCTCCAGGTCCATGCCGGCGCTGAAAACTTTTCCAATTCCCGTGAGTACACCGACGCGCGCGTGACTTTTTTCAATGAGGTCGAAAGCGGATTGGAGTTCGGCAAGCATCTGCGGGGAGATGGCGTTGCGTTTTTCGGGGCGATTCAGGGTGAGAACGGCGAGCTCGCCGGGGAATTCGAGTTGTAAGGTTTCAAACATGAATCGCTCCTTTCTTGCGCTTGCTTGATACGCTCGCGATATTGAATCACAGATTACTGGACCATGGGCGCGTGGGCGTACTTGGATCTGATTTCGTTGGTCATTTGCAGCAATGGGGCGAGGGCGGCGGAATTGATGCCGGGGTCGCCGCCGGCTTTGCGGACGGCTGCGAGGACGTCTTCGGTGGCGATGTTTCCGACTAAAGTGTCGCCAGCGAAGGGGCAGCCGCCGAGTCCGGTCAGGGCGGAGTCAAAGCGGCGGCAGCCGGCCTCGTAGGCGGCGACGATTTTTTCTTCGGCGTTTTCGGGGCGGCTGTGCAGGTGTACGCCGAGCTCTATTCCGGCGACGTGAGCCCTCACGCTGCGATATAGATCGCCGATGAGCTCTGGCGAGGCGTTGCCGACGGTGTCGGCAAGCGAGACGGTGTTGATGCGGATGTCTTTCAACCATTCGAGAGTTTCCGCCACGATCTCGATGCCCCATGGTTCGTCGTAGGGATTGCCGAAAGCCATGGAAATATAAATGACCAAGCCGCGATTTGCCGCGGCGGTTTCTTTTTTCAGTTTTTCAACTAGGAGGCGAGATTCGGCGCGGGTCATGTTGGCGTTGGCGCGTCGAAAATATGCGGAGATGGAATATGGATAGCCGATAGTGGTGACGCCGGGGGTGGCAAGGGCGCGTTCGAGGCCTTTTTCGTTTACGACGATGCCGATAATTTCGGGGGCGGATGCGCCTGCGGGAAGAGAAGGGGCAAACTGGCGCATGACTTCTTCGCTGTCGGCCATTTGCTTGACGTGTTTGGGCGAAACGAAGCTGACGGCATCAATATGTTTAAAACCGGCGGCGAGGAGCGCTTTCAAATATTCCACTTTGTATTCGGTGGGAATGAAGTCGGGCAATCCCTGCCAGGCGTCGCGCGGGCATTCGATTAGTTTCACGGGCTCCATTACGTCTGCAAAACTCCAGTTTTGAATTCGCGGACTTCGGGATTGAGGGCGGCGGCTTCGAGGGCCCAGATCAGCGCGTCTCGGGTGTGCGCGGGGTCAATGATGGCGTCTACCCACAGGCGCGCGGCGGCATAGCGCGGGTCGGTTTGTTTTTCGTACGAGGAGCGAATGGATTCGTAGACGTCTTTTTTTTGCTTCTCGTCTACTTTTTTTCCTTCGCGCTCGAGTTGTTTGAGCTTAATTTCAGCCAGGGTGGTGGCGGCGGCGTCCCCGCTCATCACCGCGTAGCGTGCGGTGGGCCAGGCAAACATGAAGCGCGGATCGTAGGCTTTGCCGCACATAGCGTAATTTCCTGCGCCAAAGCTTCCACCGCAGACTACGGAAATTTTGGGTACCACGCTGTTGGCGACCGCGTTGACCATCTTTGCGCCCGCCCGGATGATGCCGCTCCACTCGGCGTCTTTGCCGACCATGAAACCGTTGACGTCATGAAGGAAAATTAATGGGATGCGATTCTGGTTGCAGTCGAGGATGAAGCGCGCGGCTTTTTCCGCGGACTCGGTGTAGATCACGCCACCGAATTCGACGCGCTTCTGGTCGGAGCCGGGAGCGGTGGTCTGCACGTGCTTTTTCTGGTTGGCGACAATGCCTACGGCCCAACCGCCGATGCGCGCGTATCCGCACAACAGAGTTTCACCATACTCGGCGCGATATTCTTCGAACTCGCTGGCGTCTACGATGCGCGCGATGATGTCGCGCATGTCGTACTGTTTGCCGGGATCGCCGGAGAAAACGCTATAAATTTCTTCGCCGGGATACAGCGGCTCGCGCGATTTCGAGTGACTGAACGGGGAAGGGTTAGACGCGCCGATTTTATCCGCGAGCGCGCGGATGCGTTCGATACAGGAGTCGTCGTCGGCTTCGCGGTAATCCACAGTGCCGCTGGTCTGCGAATGCATTTTGGCGCCGCCGAGTTCTTCGGCTGATGTTTTCTGGCCGATGGCGGCTTGCACGAGGGCAGGGCCGGCTAGAAACAGTCCGGAGCCCTCGGTCATCAGGATGTGATCGCACATCACCGGAAGATACGCGCCGCCAGCCACGCACATGCCCATGATGGCGGCGATTTGCGGGATGCCCATGGCGCTCATGACGGCGTTGTTCCGGAAAACGCGGCCGAAATCGTCGGTGTCAGGGAAGACGTCTTCCTGCAGCGGAAGAAAAATACCGGCGGAGTCCACCAGATAGATTGTGGGGATGCGGTTGTCTATGGCGATGTTCTGCGCGCGAATGACTTTTTTCGCGGTAATGGGGAAGAACGCGCCTGCTTTCACGGTGGCGTCATTCACGATGAGCATGAAGGTGCGGCCGGTTACGCGCGCCAGTCCGGTGATGACGCCCGCGCCGGGAGCGCCGCCCCACTCTTCGTACATTTCGTGGGCCGCGTAGATACCAAGTTCGAAAAAGTGGGAACCGGGGTCGACTAACTTCTTGATTCGTTCGCGTCCGGTGAGCCGACCCTTTTTGTGTTGCGATTCGATGGCCTTCGGGCCGCCGCCGACACAGATTTGCTCTTCCTGGTTCTTCAGGCTGGTCAATAAATCCACGATGCGGCGGTGATTTTTCTGGGCGGCGGGAGATTTGATGTCAACGGTGCTTTTCAAAACGGAAGCGGGCACGCAGGACCTCGTCCTATTTTTTACGCCACAAGAACTGATGCGATGGAAACAGTATACGAGTTTTTGGAGAGCAGGTCAGGTGCCGACGGCGATGCGTTTGTTGATGAACTCGATGATGTCCTGGGTGGAGGTGCCGGGGAGGAAGATTTCGGCTATACCGGATTTTTTCATGGCGGGGATGTCGGCTTCGGGGATGATGCCGCCGACGAGCACGGTGACGTCGTCCATGCCTTTGGCTTTCAGCAAGGCCATGAGTTGCGGGCAGATGGTGTTGTGGGCGCCGGACAGGATAGAGAGGCCGATTACGTCTACATCTTCCTGGATGGCGGCGGTCGCGATCATTTCGGGGGTTTGGCGGAGGCCGGTGTAAATGACTTCCATTCCGGCGTCACGTAACGCGCGGGCACTGATTTTTGCGCCGCGGTCGTGGCCGTCGAGGCCGGGCTTGGCGATCAAGACGCGTATTTTTTTTGTGGGCATGGATATGAGCTAGGTGATGGCTACTTCTTCGTAGGTGCCGAAGACGTCGCGCATGGCTTCGCAGATTTCGCCGAGAGTGGCATAGGCCTTCACGGTGCCGTAAATAAAGGGCATGAGATTTTCTGTGCCGCGTGCGGCGGTGCGCAGGGCATGGAGGCAGCGATCCACTTCCGCTCGCGAACGGTCGGCGCGCAATTTTTTGAGGCGCGCGGCCTGGCGATGCGCGACGGTTTCGTCTATCTGCAGAATCTCGAGCTGATTTTCTTTGGTGACGTAGTCGTTGACGCCCACAACGATCTTCTCTTTGCGATCCACTTCCATCTGATAGCGATAGGAGGCTTCGGCGATTTCGCGCTGAGGATAGCTGCGCTCGATGGCCGGGACCATACCGCCCATGGCGTCAATCTTGTGGATGTAGTCCCACGCGCCGCGCTCGACTTCATTGGTGAGGGTTTCTACGAAGTAGGAGCCGCCGAGAGGGTCTACCGTATTGGCGACTCCCGTCTCATGCGCGATGATTTGCTGCGTGCGCAGCGCGAGGGTGGCAGCGAATTCGGTGGGCAGCGCCCACGCTTCATCGAGTGAATTGGTGTGCAGTGATTGCGTGCCGCCCAGGACAGCGGCGAGCGCCTGGATGGCTGTGCGCACTACGTTGTTATAGGGCTGCTGCGCGGTGAGCGAACAGCCGGCCGTTTGCGTATGAAAACGCAGCGCCCAGGAGCGCGGATTTTTTGATCCGTAACGCTCCACCATGGCTTTGTGCCAGATGCGGCGGGCGGCGCGATATTTGGCGATTTCTTCGAAGAAATCGTTGTGCGCGTTGAAAAAGAAAGAGAGTTGCGGAACGAAGGCGTCCACGTCCATGCCGCGACGCATGCCCCACTCCACATATTCGAGGCCGTCGCGCAGCGTGAAGGCCAACTCCTGGATCGCCGTCGAGCCTGCTTCGCGGATGTGATACCCGCTAATGGAAATGGGATTAAATTTGGGAGTATTTTTTACGCCGAACTCGAACGTGTCAATCACGAGGCGCATGGAAGGCTCGGGCGGGTAAATGTATTCCTTCTGCGCGATGTATTCCTTGAGGATGTCGTTCTGTAGCGTGCCAGAAAGTTTTTTCCAGTCGGCGCCTTGCTGCTCGGCGACGGCCAGATACATGGCCCAGATAATTGCTGCGGGCGAATTGATGGTCATGGACGTGGTGACATTGGCGAGGGGAATGTTGTCGAAGAGGACTTCCATGTCGGCGAGGGAACTGATGGCCACGCCGCATTTGCCGACTTCGCCTTCGGAGAGGGGGTGATCGGAGTCGTAGCCCATCAGAGTGGGCAGATCGAAGGCGGTGGAGAGGCCGGTCTGGCCTTGCGCGAGGAGATAGCGGAAACGCGCGTTGGTGTCTTCGGCGGTGCCGAAACCGGCGAACTGGCGCATGGTCCACAGGCGGCCGCGATGCATGGTGGAATGAATGCCTCGGGTGTAGGGAGGCTCACCGGGCTGGCCTAAATCTTTTTCGGGAGACCAATTAGGAAGATCGGCTTCTGTGTACAGACGGCGGATTGGATGACCCGATATGGTGGTGAATTCGGCGCGGCGTTCCGGGGTTTTTTCGAGGGTGGGCTTGAGGGTGTTTGCTTGCCAGGATTTTTCTTGTGCGGATGGCTGGCGTGGGGATGCGGATTTTTCAGGGGGCGCGATTGTTGTTTTTGATTTTTCCGTCATGCCGCCGAGGCTCCCGCTGGATTTACGCAAACAGGCCGTGGAACGTTGAGACTTTAATGCTATGCGAAAGGGAGGAGTGGGGCAAGGTATCGAGTGAGTTGATTGTGCTTCCTGTTCGAGAGAGCCACGTTAGTCGTGCTTGGTGGTGTTGATCGTTGATGGTTCCACTTTACAAGACCCACCCTGCAAAAAACTTAGGGCGGGCCCCCGCTGCCTGGCTGCAGGCTACTTAATTGTGGCGTTGGTGAAGGTTTTGTCGGTGCCGACTACCTGGCCGTGGAGAGTGCCGGGAATTAGAGTGTCGCGCTCCAGCTCGGAGCCGCCGGATTTTGTGCCGGTGCTGGCGATGCTAACGCGGTTGACGTCCAGGGTGCGGCCAACGGCGCGCTCGAAATTGGCTTTGGCTTCGACTAAGTCCGAGAGGGCGCGCAGCTCCACGCCTTGCGCGGTGACGTAGTCACGTTGCGTCAAAATCACGTTGTAAACGGTGGAGGCGCCGAGGGTATATTTTTTCTGTTCGGCTTCGAAGGTTTGCTTTTGCAGTTCGCGGGCCTTGATGGCGGCGTCCACGCGAGCGCGATCCTGCTGCAGCGCGATGTACGTGTTGCGGACGTCGAGGAGCGCGGCGTTCTTCAATTGCTGGAACCGCGTTTCAATCTGGCGTTGGGTCAAAACGGCGCGCGCGTTGTCAGCCTGCGCGGAGCGATTCCGCAACGGCAGATAGAGGTTCAGCGACGCGAAATAGTCGGGGAATTGATTGGTGAACACCTGATTCTGCGCGGTGCCGAATCCCTGCTGCGAAGTGCCGACAACCGGAGCGGTAGTGACCTGCTGAAAAATGGGCGTCTGCACGCCGCCGGGTCCGGCGATGGTGACGGGATTGCCGTTGGAATCCACGATGGGCGCGCCAGAGGCGATAACGGTCGTGCCAGTGATGGGAGAATTTCCAGCGAGACCAGAAGAGCTGAACTGCCCGTTCAAGGTCAGTTCAGGCAGCAAGGCGTTCCTGGTGGCATGAACTTCGATACCGGCGTTTTTCAGGTTGAACTCTTGCTCACGCAGGTCGGGACGCTTGGTGAAGGCTTCCTGAATGGCGGCTTCAAACGTGGAGCTTTCCACCGCCTCTATGGGAGCGGGCAAGTCGGTGGGAACGATTTCAACGTTGATAAGATTGGGCGCCAGCGGATCTTTGGTCATGGCGTTTTTCAGGATTTGTTCGTCCTGGAGCTTGGTGGTTTGCGCCACGATCAAATTTTGGCGGCCGGCAGCTACTTCCGACTCTGCACGTGTGACGTCGAGGGGAGCCATGGTGCCAATTTCTAGCTGCTTTTTGTTGTCGTTATAAAGCTTGTCGGATACGGACACGGCTTGCTGCTGGACTTTAACGTTTTCGCGCGCGTAGACGAGCTCCCAGTAGGCGTTGATAGTGTTGGTGACGGTGGTGATGGCCTGATTCATGAAAACCAGATCGGCGATCTTGCGATTGTTCTTGGAGATCATGATGTTGCGGCGGCCGACATAAGTGCCAAAGCCGTTCAGCAACTGCTGGCTGAAGGTAGCGTAGAGCGCGGATTGCACGCTGGGATTAAAAAAGTTGGCGGCCGAACCCGACGAGGACCGCGTGTTGTTCCAGCCAACGTTGATAGTAGTGCCGGGGGAAAAGCTCTGGTTGTAAGCAACATTGAAAACGGTGGCGTGCGAATGCAGACCCGACAAGGTGTTGCTGGTGCCCACGCCGGTGCCCGACAAGAACGGATTGTTGATCGCGGTGGTGCGCGAGTCAATGGAAGCAGTGGCGGTAATGATGGGGTCGAACGAGACCTGCGGATTGGTAGGCGCGATATTGGCTTGGGAAGAACCGAAGTCCGCGCCACTGGTGCCGAGACCGCGACCACCGGCCTTAGTCCGGAGAATGTCAGTGTCGGCGATCCACGGAGCGTAGCGAGCCACGGCGATGTCGAGACTATTCTCGAGGGCCAGCTCCACGGCATCCTGCAAAGTGATTTCGAGCTTGCCATCGTGGATGAGCTGGTCAATGCGCGGGGAATTTACGAGATTGGGCTCATCAATATGAATCGGTGTATAGGGCGCGAGTAAAGTTGGAAAGGCGCGCGGGCCATTTACGAAGCTGTGTTTGGAGAGTCCCAATGAAACCGGGATGGGCGGCGCGAGCGCGGGGGCGGTTCCGGCGGCGGCGGCTGGTCCGGCCTGAGAAGCGGGCGGCACGTTGCCGGGTGTGCCAGGCTGGGGAGGTGGCTGCTGGGACTGATCCTGGGTGGGCGGCGCGGGTTCCTGCGCGAACGCCGGACCGGCGTTGCCGCCGGCAATGAGCACCGCCAGGCAAGCGGCGGCAAAAGGTCGCGCCAGTGTCCCGGCTGCTTGGGTGATCATTTTAGAGATAGACCGTGGCGCGGTCGCGCGCTTCAAGCTCATGTTGTTCCTTACCCCTCAGAAGATGGTCCCCGTCAAGGACGATTGGAAATAGTGGACTCACTTGTAAAACGTTAGCGGCACTGTATTTGTTTCACCGGATGCAAAAAAATCGCCAGAAAAGGTGAGCCGGTCGCGCGATGCCTGCGACGGTATTCAAGAGCGAAAGAAAGTCTAGCAGGGGCGCGTATCCTTGACAACGCGAAGAGCGGCAGCTAGGCTGCTGACGTTTCGACGGTTAAGATGAATTGCGGTTAGTCGACAATGCTCAAACACGAAGAATTGCTGGCGATGTTCGAAAGCGCGGGAGCCATCCGGCACGGGCATTTTCAATTGTCCAGCGGGCTGCACAGCGCGATGTACGTACAATGCGCGTTGGTGCTGCAATACCCCAGGTTTGCGGAAAAATTGGGACGCGATCTGGCGGAATTGTTTTCTGGCGCGGAGATTGAAGCGGTGGTTTCGCCGGCCATGGGTGGATTGATCATCGGGCAGGAAGTGGCGCGGGCGCTGCCAGAGCGCAAGATATCGAGCGGTTCGCCGGAACATGCAGGAGTTCCTGCGATATTTGTGGAGCGCGACGCGGACCGGGTCATGACCATGCGGCGGGGATTTACGCTGCAGTCGGCGCAGCGTGTGCTGCTGATTGAAGATGTGTGGACTACCGGCGGCTCTTCGCGCGAAGCGATTCGCGTGGTGGAAGAAGCCGGAGGCCGCGTGGTGGCTGCGGGCGCCTTAATTGACCGCAGTGGCGGCACGCTGGATTTGGGTGTTCCCGCCAAGGCGTTGCTGGAGCTCTCGATCCCAAGCTACGAGCCGAAAGATTGCCCGCTGTGCCGAACGGGAAGCGTGGCGGCCAAACCGGGCAGCAGATTCGCGAGGACGCCTGCGAAGGAAAGTGGCGGCGGCCCGGCAAGCGAGACGGCGCGCTCCACGGCGGTTCGTTGAAACTGGCCCGCCGGTTTGATTCCATTCATCCCGGTTGATTCCTCATGCGCTACTTTAAGCTGACCATTGCGTATGACGGCACGGACTTCCACGGCTGGCAGGTGCAGACCAACAAACCCACCATTCAGGGCGAAATTTCAAATGTACTCAGCCGGCTAACCCAGGAACGCGTTGCGGTGTATGGCGCGGGGCGGACCGATGCGGGCGTCCACGCGTTGGGACAGGTGGCGAGCTTTAAGACTTTGTCATCCTTGGCGGCGAATGAGTTTCAGCGTGCGCTGAATGCCTTGCTGCCGCCGACGATTCGAATTGTCAGCGCCGAAGAAGTGGGTCCGACGTTTCACGCGCGATGGTCGGCGCGTGGGAAGACGTACCGGTATCGAATTTATCGCGGGAAAGTGGTGCCGCCGATGGTGTGGCGCTACGTGCTGCATTATCCGTTTCCATTGAATGAAGATGCGATGCGCGACGCGGCGGTAAGATTTGCGGGCGTGCATGACTTCGCGTCGTTTGCGGCGTCAACGGGATCGGAGGAGGATGATCATGAGCGCTCTACCGAGCGGGAGATTTTTTCCGCGGAGTTGATGCGCAGCGGCGATGATGAGGAACTCATCTTTACGGTGAGTGGGCGATCATTCTTGAGATATATGGTTCGGAAGATGGTGGGGACGTTGCTAGATATTGGGCGCGGTAAATTGGCGCCCGACGATATTGAGCGGCTCTTTGCGTTGAAGGATAGGTCGAAATCGGGGCCGACGGTTCCGGCGCAGGGATTGGTGATGGTGGAGGTAGTTCATGAGGAGTCGTGGAAGGGTGGGCTATGAACTTCACGACGGGGATTCGTACAGTTTGAAGACCAGCACAAACCAAACTTCGCATGTTTCTACGTTACAAGCCCCACTCGCAAAACATCCGCGGGTGGGGCACCGGACATGGCTCGCTGTGGGGGAATTCGGATAGAGTTGAGATGGTATGAATGACGGGTTGATTTACGACTGGAATTTAGCGGCGGCGCCGGCGATTGCGGGGGGCACGCGCGTTTTGTTGAACGATGAGACTTTGCGCGACGGGCTGCAGAATCCTTCCGTGGTAGATCCCAGCATCGAAGAAAAAATTGAAATATTGCACCTGATGGAATCACTGGGAATTGACTCCGTGAATATCGGGCTGCCGGGAGCCGGTCCGAGGGCCGCCGCCGACACGGAAGCGCTGGCGCGCGAAATTGCAACGAATCGCATGAAGATTAAGCCGAATTGCGCGGCGCGTACGGTGGAAGCAGACATATTGCCGATTGTTGAAATTTCGCAGCGCGTGGGGATCGCGCTGGAAGCCGCGACGTTCTTAGGATCGAGCCCTATCCGGCGATTGGTGGAAGACTGGACGGTCGAGCACCTGGAACGCACCACGGAAAAAGCGGTGCGCTTTGCGGTGGAACACGGACTGCCATCTATGTACGTGACGGAAGACACCATTCGCACGGATGCGGCGACGGTTAAGCGGCTGTACAGTTGTGCGATTCGCAATGGCGCGCGGGCCATCGTGTTGTGCGATACGGTGGGACACGCCACTCCCGCAGGGGCTTACAACCTGGTTAAATTCGCGGTGGAAGAAGTGGTGAAACCGTCGGGTGAAAATATTCGCGTGGACTGGCACGGGCACAACGATCGCGGATTGGCGGTAGCGAATTCGCTGGCGGCCATAGCCGGTGGCGCGCAACAGGTGCATGCGGCGGCGAATTCCCTGGGAGAACGCGTCGGCAATACCGCCATGGAATTGATGCTGGTGAATTTGCGATTGATGGGTTTGATTCACCAGGATCTCGCGCGCCTGAAGGAATACTGCGAGCGAGTGGCGCAGGCCACGCACACTACGATTCCCGTGAATTACCCGGTGCTGGGGCGGGATGCTTTCCGCACCGCGACCGGCGTGCATGCCGCCGCCATCATTAAGGCGTTTCGCAAAGGCGATACGGAGCTGGTTAACGCGGTGTACAGCGGAGTGCCGGCGCATGTTTTCGGTCTGGATCAAATTATCGAGATCGGGCCCATGAGCGGAAAATCCAACGTGCTTTATTGGTTGGAGAAACGCGGGATGGGCGGCGATGAGAAGCTTGCGAATCGGATTCTTGAAGCGGCAAAAAACTCATCGCGGGTGCTGACGGACGCGGAAATCCTGTCGCTGTGCGAAAAATCATAGCAGGGGACTGACAGCTTCGAAGAAAAGCGCACCATGAAACACTTTGGCGTTTGGGTTATTCTGCTAAGCATGCCGCTGCGCTCTTCAATCGCCAATCAATCGCCTCGCGTTGGCGGTGCTCCTGAGATCGCATATAACCCACTGGCGCGCGCGGCTTTGGACTGGTTCGAACCCAACCTTCCGGCGATCAATGAGTGGCAAGTCAAGCTGGCGGAGATTCCGGCACCGAAGTTTCAGGAAGAGCAACGTGCGGCGGCGATGGAACCGTTGCTGGCGACGGCAGGGCTAAAAGTTCATCGCGATAAGATTGGCAACGTGATTGGCGAACTGCGCGGTGTAAACGAAAAGGAAATAGTGCTGGTGGCCGCGCACCTGGACACGGTGTTTCCGGAAGGCACGGAAGTAAAAGTGCGACGTGAAGGCACGCGACTTAGCGGCCCGGGGATTTCCGATAATGGAACGGGACTGGCGGCGTTGGTGGCGCTGGCGCGCGCCATGCAAGCAGCAAAGATCACGCCTCGCCGAACGATTTTGTTCGCTGCAGATGTAGGTGAAGAAGGCGAAGGAAATTTACGTGGGATGCGCGCGCTGGTGGAGGCGTATCGCGCGAATTTGAAAGCGGTGATGGTGCTGGACGGCTCCGGCACGGATCACGTGACCACCAAGGCGCTGGCGTCGCGGCGACTGGAGGTTACGATCACCGGGCCGGGCGGGCACAGCTGGTCGGATTTTGGCATGGTGAACCCCATCAATGCGCTGGTGCGCGGATCGGTGCGCTTCATAAACACGAGAGTGTCTGCGGCGCCTCGCACGACATTTAATCTGGGGCAGATTGAAGGTGGCACGTCTATAAATTCAATACCGCACGAGGCGCGGTTGAAAGTGGACATTCGCTCAGAGAGTGAAGAGGAATTGACGCGACTCGAAGTCGCTCTGCGAGACTGTGTTGCGGCGGGTGTGCGCGATGAAATGGAATCGGCGCGGGATCGTTCGAAGGGACGACTGGAGTGGAAGGTAGAGTTGCTGGGAAGCCGGCCGGGCGGGGAATTGCCGGCAGGTTCATCGCTACTGGCAGCCTTGCGCGGTGCGGATGAATTCGTGGGCAACCAGTCGCGGCTGGAACGATCTTCGACGGATGCGAATATTCCGCTCTCCATGGGGATTGATGCCATTGCGATTGGCGCGGGCGGCAACGGTGGAGGAGCGCATTCGTTGCAGGAATGGTATGACCCCACCGGCCGCGAGATGGGATTGAAGCGCGCGCTGCTGACTCTGCTGGATGTTGCCGGTATAGCACCCGAAAAAGCGCGCTGACGGACGGAAGCTGAACGATTCGAAGTTGCAAACTCCACCCACTGCATTTTTCCGGATTACATTTCTTATCCGTGATAGCCGTCAGGGCGATATCATCAGTTCTTTCTCCAACTTGCGATTGTTTTTGCGCCAAGGAATAACTTGTGATGGAACGCAGAGTGCGCGCGAACGTGGCGCTGGCATTTTGTTCGTTGCTGTGGGGCGTGACGTTTGTGGTGGTGCGCAACGCGTTAGATCACATTTCCGTGTTTTTGTTTCTGGCGGTTCGCTTTACGCTGGCGGCTTTCCTGATGGCGCTATTCCGGCCGGCCGGGTTACGAAACTTGAAAAAAGGCGAACTGTTCGCGGGGATGGCGCTAGGGCTATTCATGTTTGGTGGCTACGCATTTCAGACCGCGGGTTTGCAATACACCACGCCGGCAAAATCGGGGTTCGTGACCGGCTCGAGCGTGGTGCTGGTGCCGCTTTTGTTGGCGATTTTCTGGAAGCGGCGGCTGACGGCGTGGATTTATTTCGGTACGCTTGCAGCGGTGGCGGGGCTTTTTCTGCTTACCGTTCCCGCCGAGGGGTTATCGCGGCTGAACCATGGGGATTTGTTGACACTTGGGGCGGCAGCTTTGTACGCGGTACACATAATTCTAGTCGGCGATTACACAAGAAGGCACTCGGTGGCGGCATTGAGCGTTTTACAGGTGGCCGCTTGCGCGGTACTGGCGTGGATGGCCACTTTCGCGGCGTCAGGGGCTTCGTGGCAGCCGGTGCGCTTTGATGCGGGATGGCAATTGGCGGCGAGCATTTTGGTGTGCGCGGTGTTTGCGACGGCCATCGCGTTCTCGGTGCAATTGTGGGCGCAGCAGTACACCTCACCCAGCCACGCCGCGATCATTTTCACATTGGAGCCGGTGTTTGCGGTGATTACTTCGTACCTGGTGATTGGCGAACGATTAAATCGCCGCTCGCTGGTTGGAGCTGTGCTGGTGCTGGCGGGAATATTGATTGCGGAGTTGTTGGGTCCCGCCGCGGCGCCGGAGTCACCGGAACCGATGGGCGAGATGCTTTCGAGTTGAGGCGACTTTGTTGAGCGACCACCCTGAGGCTCGTTGAATACTATTCAACTGCTACGTGCACCGGACCCAGGCTACAAAGCGAGCCTGGGCACCCGCGTTCCATACGTCTGGAAAAATTTAATCAGTTTGCTTCGGAATAATTTTTTACGTCTACCGGGTCGAACATGGTGGCGGTGGAGGGGTGCGTTTTTTCGTAGGCGGTGATGTCGGGTTCGTGTTTCAGGGTTGTGCCGATGTCGTCGAGGCCCTGGAGGAGGACTTCTTTGCGGGACGGGGCGATGTCGAATTTGTAGATCAGGCCATGATTGTCGCTGACGGTCTGATTTGGGAGATCCACGGAGAGCGTGTAGCCTTCTTCTTTTTCAGCGCGCTTGAAGAGCTCATCTATTTGATGCTCGGTAAGCTCGGCGGGCAGGATGCCGTTTTTGAAACAGTTGTTGTAGAAGATGTCGGCGTAGCTGGGCGCGAGGATCACGCGGAAACCGTAATCGCCGATGGCCCACGGGGCGTGTTCGCGGCTGGAGCCGCAGCCGAAATTGGCACGGGCGAGGAGGACGGAGGCACCCTTGTAGCGCGGGAAATTCAGTACGAAATCGGGATTGGGTTTTTCTCCGGGCAGGTAGCGCCAGTCGTAGAATAGGATGCGTCCGAAGCCCTGGCGCGTCAGGGCCTTCAGGAATTGTTTGGGCACCATTTGATCGGTGTCAACGTTGACGCGATCGAGCGGGAGAACTAATCCGCTGTGAGTAATGAACGGTTTCATTCGGTTACTGGCTCCTAACTAGTTAAAACCCGCACCCAACTCGAAGAGCGCTTCGAACAAGAAAGTGATCAACTCAAATACGGCGTCGGCTTCG
Source organism: Candidatus Acidiferrales bacterium (assembly GCA_038227545.1). Taxonomy (GTDB): domain Bacteria; phylum Acidobacteriota; class Terriglobia; order Acidiferrales; family UBA7541; genus Acidiferrum. Next base: position 17,661 of record JBBRPU010000003.1, on the reverse strand, counting down.
AGGCTATTGCTCGGGCTGTCCGGAACGCTTCCCGTAGGTTTTTCAACCCTGGAGGAAACCCGTGATATTGGAGACCGCGCATTTCGATTACTCCACGGATTCGACGGCGAAGTCGCGCACATCTACGAAGTGGCCGGCAATGGCGGCGGCGGCGGCCATGACCGGGCTGACCAGGTGGGTGCGGCTGTCTTTTCCTTGGCGGCCTTCAAAATTTCTATTGGAGGTGCTCGCCGAACGCTCGTGCGGCGGGAGCACATCGGCGTTCATGCCGATGCACATGCTGCATCCGGCGTCGCGCCATTCGAATCCGGCATCGGTGAAAATTTTGTGGAGGCCTTCTTTTTCCGCTTGCGCTTTGATGCCGCGCGAGCCCGGAACAATCAGCGCCTGCTTGATGTTGCGCGCCACGTGCTTGCCGGCGACGTAACGCGCGGCGGCGCGCAAATCATCAATGCGTGAATTGGTGCAGGAGCCGATGAAAACGCGATCCACCGGGATGTCCACGATGGGCGTGCCTGCTTTCAGGCCCATGTATACGAGCGCGCGCTCAGTGGCTTTCTGGTCGTTCAAATCGCGGAAGGAACCGGGGTCGGGCACGCGGTCAGTAACTCCCGTGACCATGCCGGGGTTGGTGCCCCAGGTAACTTGCGGCGCGATTTTCTCGGCTCGCAATTCCACGGTGACATCAAACTTTGCGCCGTCGTCGCTGGGTAATTGCTTCCAACGAGCCACAGCTTCGTCAAATTCTTTGCCGCGGGGAACGAAGGGTCGGCCTTGGAGATAGGCGAACGTAGTGTCGTCGGGCGCGATCATTCCGGCGCGGGCGCCGCCTTCAATGGTCATGTTGCAAACGGTCATGCGGCCGTCCATGGAAAGTTCGCGGATAGCCTGGCCGCTGTATTCGGCCACGTGCGCGGTACCGCCGCCGATACCAATTTTTCCTATGATGGCGAGAATGAGATCTTTCGCTGTGACGCCGTGGGGGCGTTTGCCGTTGACCACGATATTCATGGTCTTCGAACGGGACTGCACCAGGCATTGCGTAGCCAGCACGTGTTCGACTTCGCTGGTACCAATGCCGAAAGCTAGAGTTCCGAAAGCTCCGTGCGTGGAGGTGTGGCTGTCTCCGCAGACGATGGTCTGGCCGGGCTGGGTAATGCCCAACTCGGGACCGATAATGTGCACGATGCCTTGTTGCTTGCTATGCATGTCGAAGAGGCGGACGCCTGTTTCTCGGCAGTTTTTTTCCAGGGCATCGAACTGCAGCTTGGCGTCCTGATCGAGAATGGGAAGCGTGCGATCGGTGGTGGAGACCGAATGATCCATCACCGCGAAAGTCAGGTCCGGGCGGCGAACTCTGCGGCCTTCGGCGCGCAGGCCAGCGAAGGCCTGGGGCGATGTGCCTTCGTGAATCAGGTGGCGGTCAATATAAATGATGGAGGGCTGACCAGCCTCTTCGCGAACGAGATGGGCATCCCAGATTTTTTGATAGAGAGTTTTAGGTGGCATGGTGACTCCCGGCGATTTTAGCACTGCGGCGATTTACTTGATAGCGGCTGCGCACAGAACGCGGCTCCTCTGAAAGCAAGAACTTCGCGGTTCCTTTAGCGTTGCGTAGATGTAATACTTTCTGGCTATGAACCGCTTTTATCACGTGACGCTGGGTTTGATGATTTTCGGGCTGGTGGTTTTGTGCTTTTACGCGCCATGGACGCAGCCGGAACCGAACGCTCCCAACACGCACCAGACCATCGGTTACGCGCCAGTGTGGTCGAGCACCTTTGCGCAAATCCCTGCCGCGCACGTGGACTGGAGCGGAGCGTTTGCCGCGTACGCGGTGGCGATTATTTTCTTTTCGATTGTACTGGGCGCAATTGTGTATTTCTTCCGGGAGCGGCGCGGTAAACCGGCCAGCCACCGAGTCAAATCGCACTAGATGGTTCTGCAATTTAAAGCAGATAGCTAGCGCCTCGCGAACGCATGCTGGTGCTGCGCGGCTGGTAAGCTTTTAGGCGCGAAACCCGCGGATTGTATACGCTTCGATTCCTGCTGAGAAAGTTTCTGCGTCACAGAAAAGCTGCAATTTTCAGAGAAGCAGCGCCATTGGCGCCATTCTTCTGTCTGGCTGCCCACGGATTCTTTCGCGTAGCTTACGATGCATGGGTGATGCTCGGGATTCTGCTTGCAGGTCACGGGTTCCAGGTGGGCAAGGAAAGCGCGATCACCGGAAAGATTGTTGGCGTCGGAGTAGCCCGCTGCCAGTGAAAAACGCATGGTGCAATTTTCAAAGCTGCAACGATAAAATACTTCCGCGCCTTGCTCGGCCTTGCCGGTGATGGCGTCATGGGCCATGCGCCAGTGATGAACGGGGCAGAAGGGCTTGAGGGCATCGCGAGACTTTAGTTCAGGCATACGAAATATTTATCTCCAGAAGCGACTGTGGGCTTTGGAGAATTTGCCGTCTACAGTACCGGGGTACTAAGGAATGGAGATGGAATCGGCCAGGCGATGCAGCCTCAGGCGAATGCCTTATGGTCCTCCTCGATAGGTTCGTGATAGTAAATCTGAGTTTGAAGGGATTTTGCGCGCGGCGCGAGTGCCGTTTACATTTGTGCGCGCGCCGGGATCGGCTGAGGAGGCGAAATGATACCGGTTCGGCTTGTTCTGGCAGATAATCACGAAATCATCCGGATGGGATTGCGCACCCTGCTGCAGCAACAGAACAACTGGTCAGTGGTGGGCGAGGCCGTCAACGGAGAAGAAGCCGTGGAGATCGTGCTCTCACTCAAGCCGGACGTGGCGCTGTTGGATATTTCGATGCCGAAGCTGAACGGCCTGGAAGCGGCGAAACAGATTTTAGCTAGCGGAGCGCGTACCAAGATCTTGTTGCTGTCAGCTCACGATTCCACGGAGGTTATCTCGGATGTGCTGGATTCTGGCGCGAAAGGTTACGTGCTGAAAAGCGACGCGGCGCGGGATCTGGTGGCTGCCGTGGAGGCGTTGCGCTCCAACCACACGTTTTTTACGCCCAAGGTCGCGGACCTGGTGCTGTCGCGCCACATGCAGCGCGTGAAGGACGAGGCCAACCGGTCAAAGAAGAATTAGCTGGGCAAAGTCATCGCCTGCGTTTAAAAAGCCACTTTAGTGAACGGGCGCCCTTGCGACCTCCATACACGCTGGATCAGAAATCATTTCTCTTGTCGGACGATCATGCCGAAGTGATTTACTATCTGCACGCAAAATGATTGGCGGAAACTTCGGTGAACAATGACTGAACGAAAAAAAGTGAAGTGGGGCGTGCTGGGCGCGGCGTCCATCGCTCTGCGTAAAGTAATTCCGGGGATGCAGAAGGGCGAATGGAGCGAGGTGGCGGCCATCGCGTCTCGAGACCTGGCGAAAGCGCAGGCGGCTTCCGCCGCTCTGAAAATCGGAAAGGCATACGGATCCTACGAGGAATTGCTGGCGGACCCGGAGATCGAGGCGATTTACAATCCGCTGCCCAATCACCTGCACGTGCCGTGGTCTATCAAAGCGGCGGAAGCTGGGAAGCACGTGTTGTGCGAGAAGCCTATCGCCTTGGACGCTGCGGAAGCCAGAACACTGCTCGCTGCACGAAACGCCAACGGGGTGAAGATTGGCGAAGCGTTCATGGTGAAAACGCATCCGCAATGGCTGCGGACCAGGGAATTAATTCGCGAAGGGCGCATCGGGCAACTGAAAGCGATTGTGGGCGTCTTCAGCTACTTCAATGTGGACCCGCAAAATGTGCGGCACAAGCCGGAATGGGGCGGTGGGGGATTACTGGACATTGGGTGTTACCCGGTGACGATGTCGCGGTTCGTGTTTGAAGCGGAGCCTGTGCGTGTGAGCGGTCTGGTAGAACGCGATCCCGCGTTCGGCACCGACCGGTTGGCCTCGGCGATCCTGGAATTCCGCGGTGGTCAGGCGATTTTTACCTGCGGCACACAGATCGTGCCGTACCAGCGGATGCAATTCCTGGGCACCAAGGGGCGCGTCGAAATTCAGATTCCTTTTAACTCGCCGGTGACAGAACCGACGCTTATTTTTATAGATGACGGCAGCGACCTGGCGGGTGGAGCTATGAAAAAGGAAACGGTTGCGGCGTGCGATCAATACACGATACAGGGCGACGCTTTCTCCAGAGCTGTCCGTGAAGATACGGATGTGCCGGTGTCGTTGGAAGATGCGGTTGCCAACATGGAAGTGCTGGATGCGATTTTTCGGTCGGGGGAGTCTGGTAGGTGGGAGAAAGTTGGGGCTGTTTGAAGTGCGTTCGGCGATGCCATGACTGAACCTGCGAGAAAAGCCCGGAATCAGTTTAAGTGCTGAAACCACGGCCCCAGGCTATAACCCGAGCCCGGGGCACCCTTTGTGTGCTTGATGTCAGGTTGCTAGTCGCGGCCGGCGAAGAGCGAAATAGACTCGGAGCTGTCGGCGACGTCCACTACGTAGTGCTTCACGCGCTTGTCGTAGCTGGTCAATAGGGCGGCGGCTTCGGGGACAACCACGGCAGCTTCGCTGTCTTTTCCCGCAAAGGCCTGAATGGAAGATAAATTTTTCCAGAAAGTATTCACGACTACTTCTGTTTCACCTTCGAGATCGCGAGTCATCACCAGCGCCGAGGCGAAGCCATCGAAACGTTTCAGGTCTGGCAGCACATTTTTCGCAAAGTGCTTGAGGTAGGTCTTAAGGTTTGATGTTGCGACGCGACTGGCCCACACGCGCGCGATCATTGTAAGCGGCCGCCGGGTGGGCTGGTTTCGCAGTCATGTCCAACGACGACAGTCCAGGGCCGCACCGTCCATTTTTTTACCAGGCCGTTGACAACGTAGGGATCCTTTAGAGCAAATTCTTCCGCGGTGGACTTAGTGGCACAGCAAAAAACGATGAGTGCTGTGTCCGCGGGCTCGGCCAGCGCCCCGGCGAGAACGATTTCGCCACGGGTATAGGATTCGCGCGCGAGACGGAGATGTTCATTGCGAAATGGACTGCGGCGAGCGGTGAAATCATCGGCTACATCGTAGAGCAGGGCAAAGTAGGGCATTGGGATGCATCTGAAGCTTTTCAGATGGGGGCTTTTTCGTCAATGAGGCAATTGCCTATTTCTCAATTAATCCCGGAGCCGCCGGCGATGGAGGGTACCAGGAGGACGCGGTCGCCGTCCTTGATGGTGCAGGCTTCGCCGCCCAGGAAGCGGATATCTTCGTCGTTGAGATAGACGTTGAGGAACTGGCGAATCTGGCCTTGATCGTCACGCACGTGACGACCGAGGTCGGGGAACTTGGCGGTTAATTCGTTGAGGGCTTCCGCAACGGTAACGGCGCTACAGTCTATTTTGGGCTGGCCGCCCGTGAAGCGGCGGAAGGCGGTGGGAATTTCGATAATCACGGGCATCTGGAAAACTCCTCGTTGCAACTTTAAGTAGTCAAATTCTAAACCTTATTCATGAATCTGTCGGTTAGCGCTCCGTGGAACGCAACATCCCCACTCGTAAAAACGACGAGTGGGGCACCCGGGCATTAAACCTTCTGACCTGCCAACACCTGGCCACTGGCCGCAAACTGCGCGTCCATGAGCGCCTCGAAGGCTTCCAGCCGCGGCGGGATGGCTTCGCTGAGCGGAAACTCGCCGACGATGGCGTCGGTGGTTTTCAGTCCGTTGCCGGTGATGCACACTACCGTTGTTTCATCGGGAGCGATTCGGCCCTGGTCGATAAGCTTTTTTGTGACTCCAACGGTTACGCCGCCAGCGGTTTCGGCAAAAATTCCTTCGGTTTCGGCAAGCAGCCTGATAGCCGCCACAATTTCTGGATCGGAAACGTCGTCGGCCCAGCCACCGGACTCGCGGATTTGTTTGATGGCGTAGGGGCCGTCGGCCGGACTACCGATGGCCAGCGAGCGCGCGATGGTCCTGGGCTTCTGCGGCTCGAAACGCGAGAGGTTGCGCTTCACACCATCAGAGATAGGCGAGCAACCGGTGGCTTGCGCTCCGAAAAAACGCACCGGGCGGGCTTCCACCCAGCCGAGGGTGACCAGCTCGCGAAACGCTTTGGCGATTTTCGTAATCAACGAGCCGCCGGCCATGGGAACGACAACGTTGTCAGGAAGCTTCCAACCTAACTGTTCGGCGATCTCGTAACCGTGAGTTTTGGAGCCTTCGGCGTAGTAGGGGCGAAGATTCACGTTCACGAGGCCCCACTTGAAGCGGTCGGCAATCTGGGCGCAAAGGCGATTGACGTGATCGTAATTTCCGTCAATGCGCACAATGCGCGCGCCGTAAACGGCAGTGTTCAACACCTTGGCGGGCTCGAGATCGGCGGGAATGAAAACGCAGGCGTCAAAACCCTGTTGCGCCGCTTGTGCGGCCACCGCGTTGGCAAGGTTCCCGGTGGAGGAGCAGCCTACGGTTTCAAATCCAAAACGGCGCGCGGCAGCGAGAGCGGTGGCAACGACGCGGTCCTTGAACGACAAGGAAGGGAAGCACACAGCGTCATTTTTGAAATAGAGATTTTTGATGCCCCAGGTGCGGCCCAATTTACGCGAAGCCACCAGTGGAGTTCCGCCTACGGCATTCGGGCCGATATAGCCGACGGGAAGAGGGAGCAGTTCGGAGTAACGCCACATATTGAAGTCGCGACCAGCGAGATTTTCGCGGCGGACGGTTTTTTTGAGGGCATCGTAATCGTAGACGACTTCTAGGGAAGAAAAACACTCTTCGCAGAAGGAGCGCGGCTCGTTGCCCCAGGTCTTTCCACACTCTCGACAGCGGAGCTCGTACAGTTCAGACATCTCTCTACCTCTTGAATTTTCGGCGCGGAACGAATGGCATAGCGTGGAGCGCAGCAGAGGGTGCAACGAAAAAACCCTCCGTGCCAAAGTGCTCGGAGGGTCTCAGAAAATCTATCTGGGATGCTCTAAAAGCGCTTTAGCAGTTTTTTACGTGGAGCAAGTTGCCCTAAATCGCCACGTGCGCCGCCACTTCCGGCTGTTCTTTTTATGCGCCTTTTCATTCCGGAAGTCAAGTTGGGACTCGGAGCGCCACACGTCACAGATCGACCGGTCGCCGGTTATCTTTTGGGGACAGTTATCCGTTCGCTTGGGTATACTAGCGCCCTCTTACTTGAGGCGAAGGCTTTAGGGCCTCCGCGACGGAGATGAAATAACAAGGAGCACTTCTATGTCCACCCCGCGCAAACTCAGCATCGTATTCGTTCACGGGATCTGGGCCGATGGCTCGTCCTTCAGCAAGTTGATTCCGACTCTGCAGGCGGAGGGGCACGAGGTAATCGCCGCCCAGTATGGGCTCGACACAGTGGCAAGCGACGTTGACTCCATAAAGCGCACGCTCGGGCGGGTCAGCAGCCCCGCTCTATTAGTTGGTCATTCCTACGGCGGGACACTCATCACTTACGCGGGGACAGATCCCCGGGTTGCCGGACTCGTGTACGTCGCCGCCCTCGCGCCGGACGCCGACGAATCGTCGCAGAGCCTGCAGGCCAAATTCCCCGTAACGGAAGTTTTTTCGCACGTCGAGGTCGCTGACGGCCGCCTCTGGATGAAACCAGAAGGCGTCAAGTACTTCGCGGGGGACCTGAGTGAGGACGAGCAGAAGCTCGTCTGGGCGGCTCACGCAGCGCCATCTCTGGAGTTGTTCAACGCCAAGGTGGAAGGCACCGCCTGGAGGTCGAAGCCCAGCTGGTACATTGTAGCCAGCAAGGACCGCACCATTCAGCCTGAACTGGAACGCTTCGTCGCGAAGCGCTTGGGCGCTACCGTTTTTGAGACCGACAGCAGTCACGTTCCCATGCTGTCCCAGCCAGAATTCGTGCTCGATGTCATCCGCAAGGCTGCGAAGGCGCTTCAAGAGAAGGCGGCAACAGCGTAATCGGCGGTTCCAGGCCGTCGCTTTAAATTGCGGAAGCTAGTCTAAAACCATTACAACAAAAATGCGTTTTGCCGCGTCTTAATAACTGGCAGGCAGAGTGCACGCGGCAAGCAAAGCAAGTTCAACACCCGTCCTTCCGGACAGTGTTGTTCCCAGCGCAAGAGATTGTCGGCAGCAACCGGGCCAGATTTTTAGTGTTATATACTTCACAGGCTGGTGGATAAGTGCGTGTCGAGCGCGCCCGCCGGCAAAACAGGAGCTTCGAGATGGGTGAGCAAGTTAAGGAACTGTTGCACTGGGCGCGCCGCCGCAAGATTATGGCGGCTTTTTTTTTGGCGCTGACGTTGGTGGTGGGAATACTGATAGGTTCGGTGGTCTCGGGCCGAGTGTCGGCGGTAAAGGGCACTGCTTTTGCGGGAACGAACGCGACCCCCTTGGCCGTGCCGGATCCTATCCCGGCTTCGAATTCATTTTCCGGTATTGTGAATCGCGTGGAGCCAGCGGTGGTGAATATCGCTACCACGCAAATAATGGAGCGCCGATCCCCGACTACCAAGCGAAAGCGCGCCCAACCGGAAGATCCTGATGATCCGATGCAGGATTTCTTTGACAAATTTTTTGACGGGCAGAAAGATGGCCCGGCACAGGCAGAGCGCAGCTTGGGCTCCGGCGTAATCGTGGACAAGCGCGGATACATCCTCACGAATAATCACGTCGTGGACCAAGCCACTAAAATTCAGGTGCAGATGAATGGCGAGAGTGCGCGCTACACCGCGAAGGTGGTGGGCATTGACGAGGATACCGACCTCGCGGTGCTGAAGATTGACGCCGGCAAAGATTTGCCGACGGCGCGGCTGGGGAATTCAGACGGCGTGCAGGTTGGCGATTGGGTACTGGCGATTGGCAGCCCGTTTGGCCTGCAGGCGACGGTTACGGCGGGAATTATCAGCGCGAAAGACCGCAGTGGCATCGGGCACCAGTTCCAACGCTTTCTGCAGACGGATGCGGCGATTAATCCCGGAAACTCCGGCGGACCGCTGGTGAGTCTGGGCGGCGACGTAATCGGCATCAACACGGCGATCATCACCGGCAGCCGGGGTTACGAAGGTGTGGGCTTTGCGCTGCCTTCCACGACGGCTATCAACGTTTACAATCAAATTATTGCGCAGGGCCGCGTGACTCGCGGATCCATCGGAGTCAGCTTTCAGGAAGACTTGGGCACGAATGCGATTACGCTCAAGGCGCTGGGCGCTCCTTACGGAGTCGTGATTGAAGGTGTCGAGCCGGGCAGCCCCGCGGAAAAAGCGGGCTTGAAAGGCGGCGACGTAATTACCAGCGTGAATGGCACTCCGGTGAAGTCCGGCAACGACCTGGTGAATCCCATTTCGTTGGCTCCGATCGGCAGCAAAGTAAAACTAACTTACTATCGCGACCGCGCACAGAAGGAAGCTTCCGCAACGGTGGAAGACCGCACGCGGGTATTCCCGAATACCGCCGGACGTATGGGCGACCAGCGTGGAGGCGAAGCTGCTCCCGCGGAGTTCGGCTTGCACGTGCAGGAACTAACTCCGGAGCGGGCGCACCGCTTGGGCGTCGATACGCAAAAGGGCGTCATGGTTACAGAAGTGGATCCCGCCAGCTTTGCCGAGGACATTGGTTTCGGGCGCGGCGACGTGATCGCCGAAGTTAACAGACAATCTGTAGCTTCGATAGCCGACTATCGCGGGGCCATCGGAAAATTGAAAGCCGGCGATAACGTGGTATTCAAGATCCTGCGTCATCAGGATGCGGACCGCGTGTTGACGGTGTTTCTGCCTGGAGTGATCCCGGCGGAAGACAAACGCTGATTGCCGGACAGCTAACTATGAAGCGATACTTCAAGTCGACGCACCTGATTATTCTGACCCTACTGGTGGGACTGTTGGGTGCGTCGGCTGCTCCATTGCAGGCACAAAAGCGGTCAACTGCGAAGAAAAGAACTTCGCAGACGGTGAGCTCACGCAGTGGTAGAGCCACGAAGCGAACCTCGCGGCGCGACAAAGGGCAGAAAGCTCCCACGACCGAACGGGTCTCAGAAATTCAGCAGGCGTTGGCGAAAGACGGATCCTTCTCCGGCGCACCGAATGGAAAATGGGACGACTCCACGGTTGGCGCCATGAAGAGATTTCAAGCCGGGCATGGTTTGAATCCCTCTGGAAGGCTCGACGCAAAAACTCTGCAACGCTTAGGGCTGGGCTCAAAGACCGCCGGGGTTGCGCCGCCCACACCGTCAGCTAACGTTTCTTCCGCGAGCCGGCTACAAGCCGAAACTCAAATCAACAAACCGACCGACGTCAGCAAGCCGTAAAACTGTCACCTGAAATTCGTCGTTGGATGTCTCCCACTTGCGCTGCGGGTGTGATATTCATGCAAATCGACTATCATTGTATGTATATCGTTCCGCAATCAATCCAGCGTTAGAGCTTTCTTCCAGGAGGAAGTATGGCAACGGCAGCTACGCCACGCGTGTTCAAAAATTTTATCAATGGCGAGTGGGTAGATTCGCGCAGCGGTCAGGCCTACGAGAATCGTAATCCCGCAAACTCCGAGGAGCTGGTGGGCATGTTTGTCTCTTCCAACTCGGAAGACGTGAACGCCGCGGTAGATTCCGCGAAGCAAGCGTACAAAACCTGGCGGCTGGTGCCCGCACCCAAGCGCGCGGAGATTCTGTATCGCGCGGCGGAGTTGCTTTTGCAGCGCAAAGAAGAGCTGTCGAAAGACATGACCCGGGAGATGGGCAAAGTTCTGGCGGAAACGCGCGGCGATGTTCAGGAAGCCATTGATATGACGTACTACATGGCTGGGGAAGGGCGGAGGCTGTTCGGGCAAACCACTCCTTCCGAGTTGCCGAATAAATTTGCGATGAGCGCGCGCCAGTCCATTGGCGTATGCGGGATGATCACGCCGTGGAATTTTCCGATGGCCATTCCGTCGTGGAAAATGATGCCGGCGCTGGTGAGTGGAAACACGGTGGTGTTGAAGCCGGGCGAAGATACGCCACTATCTTCCTATCATCTGGTGCAAATTTTGACCGAAGCGGGCTTGCCGCATGGAGTCGTGAACCTGGTGAGCGGCGATGGGCCGAACGCCGGGTCGCCTCTGGCGAACCACAAGGAAGTGCCGGTGATCAGCTTCACGGGATCCACGGCCACGGGACGGATTATCGCGCAGGCGTGTGCTCCGGATTTCAAGCATTGCAGCCTGGAAATGGGCGGCAAAAATATCATCATCGTGATGGATGACGCGAATCTGGAACTGGCGGTGGATGGCGCGATCTGGGGAGGGTTTGGCACCAGCGGGCAGCGTTGCACGGCGGCCAGTCGAGTAGCGGTACACAAAGGCGTGTATCGCGAATTCATTTCGCGGTTTGTGGAGCGCGCCAAATCTTTGCGTGTGGGCGATGGGCTGGACGCTGCCACCGAAATGGGTCCGTGCATCAATGAGAAGCAACTGAAGAAGGTTATGGGCTACGTGGAGATCGGCAAGAACGAAGGCGCCAAGCTGATGACCGGCGGAAATCGCCTGGATAAAGCCGCGCACGCGAAGGGATGGTTCCACGAGCCGACGGTGTTTGGCGATTGCGCGCCCAACATGCGCGTGGCGCAGGAAGAAATTTTTGGACCGGTGGTTTCGGTTATTCCCGTGGATAATTTTGAGCACGCCATCGAAGTCGCCAACGGAGTACCGTACGGGTTGTCGGCGTCCATTTACACGCGCAACGTAAATCTAGCGTTTGCAGCGATGCGCGATCTATACACCGGAATTGTTTATGTGAACGCGCCGACCATTGGTGCGGAAACGCATCTGCCGTTCGGCGGCACCAAGCAGACCGGCAACGGTCATCGCGAAGCGGCGATTGCGGCCATTGATTTCTTTACCGAGTGGAAAACGATGTACATAGATTATTCGGATAAGTTGCAGCGCGCGCAGATTGATAACGCCGAATGACGCGGGAGGTCTCGATCGCCATCAGCGAGAACGCCAACGCGCGACTAACATTGACGGTACTTGACCCGCTTCCTAAAATAGATGGATGGGCTTTCTTACCACGCTTGCGTGTAGAGTGCTGATATGAGGGATGCAGCGCTCCAGGAACGGCGGAATCGCCAGATTCTGGCGGATATCGTGCGGTCGTACATCGAAACAGGCGAGCCGGTGTCTTCGCGCGCCATTTCCAAACGCTTCGAAGAAACTCTCAGCACGGCAACCATTCGCAACGTGATGGCGGACCTCGAAGACGGCGGGCTGCTATTCCAGCCGCATACTTCCGCTGGGCGCGTGCCGACAGCCGCCGCATACCGTTTTTTCGCGCAAGAGATTGCTTCACGCGCGACGTTGAGTATTGAGGATCGCGATTGGATCAAGCGCGAATTCAATGCGGCTTCAAGTTCAGAAGATATGACGGAGCGCGCCGGGCACGTACTTGCTGAAGTTTCAAGCGGACTCGGAATCATCGTCTCGCCACCGCTGGCCCGCACTGTGCTGGAACACGCGCGGATGTGGCTGCTGCCGGACGCACGCGTGGTCGTGGTGCTGATCTCGCACGGTGGGGTCACGCGCGACAAGATTTTGCGTCCGCCGCGATTGTTCACGCAGATGGAGCTCGACGGCATCGCCGAATTTCTGAATCAGCATTACGCCGGATGGACCCTGGAGGCGATTCGCGGAGATTTGCTGCAAAAATTGGCCACCGAGCGCGAGAGCTACGAAGGCATCGTGCAGAGTGCGCTGACGCTTTGCGATCCCGCAGTGCTTGGAGAGGGCGCAGCTTCACGCGTGCACGTGGAAGGCACGGCGCAGATGATTGGGGCGACGGAATTCGCCGACCAGGCGCAACTGCGGGATTTGCTTTCCGCGATTGAAGAAAAGCACCGCCTGGTTACCGTGCTGAATGCCTGCATTGATACGCCGGAACCGGTGTTCGTAAAGATCGGCGTAAAGGAAATTTCCGCGGCGGGCGAAAATTTGGCGTTGATCAGCGCGCCGTACATGAGCAATGAGTTGGTGCAGGGCTCGCTTGGCGTTCTGGGTCCTACCCGGATGCCGTATGAGCGCGCCATGACCGCGGTGGCTTACGTCGCGCAACTTTTCAGCGAAGCGCTGAGCAAGATTTGAAGGATTTTTGGAGGGGGAGAGGCTGGAACGTGAGCGGAAAAGATTCGAAGAAGAACGCAGAAAATAATCCTGAGAATCTCCCGGCCAATGCAGCGTCTAATGCCGCAGATGACACGCCGGAGGTTTATGACCTGGACGCGGACGAAGCCGCGGCGGATTCCGACATCGGCAAGCTGGCAAAAGATCTGGAGGATTTGCGGCAGACACTTTTGCGGCGCCAGGCGGATTTCGACAATTATCGCAAGCGCGTAGAGAAGGAACGTTCGGAAGATTCCCGGCGGTCTACCGCGCGGGTGATTGAAGGGCTGATTCCCGTGGTGGATAGTTTCGATCAGGCACTGGCTTCCCATCGTGAGCCGCAGTACGCGAATTATCGTAAGGGTTTCGAGCTGATTCACAAACAACTGCTGGACAATCTCGCCAAGCTGGGTGCCGAGCGCGTTGACCCAGCGGGCATGAGTTTCGATCCGCATGTACACCAGGCCATGGATCGTACTGAAACGACCGAGCACGAAGACGGAACGATCCTGCAGGTGTTTCAGCCGGGCTACGTGTTTCACGGGCGCGTGCTGCGACCAGCCATGGTGCGGGTAGCGGTTCACCCCAGCGGCGCATCAAATAGTGCGAACTAAAAAACTTGGGGAGTTTGGATGGCGCGTTCTACACAAAAAGACTATTACGAAATTTTGAGCGTCAAGCGCGAGGCTACGATCGAGGAGATCAAGGCGTCGTATCGCCAGAACGCGCTGAAGTGGCATCCGGACCGCAACCCCGTGAACAAGGAAGAGGCGGAGGTAAAGTTCCGCGAAAGCACGGAAGCGTACAGCGTGCTCAGCGATTCGCAGAAACGCCAGGTGTATGACACCTACGGGCACGCGGGGCTTTCCGGGTCTAGCGTGGGCACAGACTTCAATAGCTCGGTATTTCAGGATTTTCACGATATTTTTGGCGATTTTTTTGGATTTGAAGATTTGTTGTCCGGCGGGCGGCGTGGCCGCGGACGAACCCAGCGCGGCGCGGATTTGCGTTATGACATGACGTTGACGTTTGAAGAGGCCTCCGCGGGCGTTACCACCAAAGTTAAACTGCCGAAACAGGAATTGTGCGCGGCGTGTAATGGAACTGGCGCGAAAAAGGGCACTGGTGTTACAAGTTGCCAGACCTGCGGCGGTCGCGGGCAGATGGCGTATCAGCAGGGATTTTTTACCATTACGCGAACGTGCCCGGCTTGCCAGGGCGCGGGACAAATTATTCGCGAGCGGTGCCTGGAATGCCGCGGGAATGGCCGCCTGGAGCGAGAGAAGGTGATCGAGTTACGCATTCCGCCAGGAGTGGATTCGGGTACGCGGCTGCGAGTGACGGGTGAAGGCGAGCCCGGGCCCAATGGCGGACCTTCCGGAGATTTGTACGTGGTGCTGGATGTGAAAGAGCACCAGTTTTTTGAACGACGTGGCGCGGATTTGTATTGCACGATTCCGTTGAGCGTGGCGCAAGCTGCGCTGGGAACGGAATTGCAGGTGCCAGGATTAAGCGGTGAGGAAAAATTAAAGATACCTGAAGGTACGCAGAGCGACGCGGTGTTCCGCGTAAAGGGGAAAGGCTTGGCGGATCCGCGCGGCGGCGGCAAGGGCGATTTGTACTATCACGTGCGGGTGTTGACGCCGACCAAGTTGACGCGGGAGCAGCGTAAATTGATGGAACAGCTGGGGGCTTCGTTGAAAGTGGAGAACAAGCCGGCGGACCGCAATTCTTCTATATTTGAAAAAGTGAAAGATATTTTCGGGTGAGACCCCTTCTTCGCTTGAGTTCTAACCCTCCGGATTCCTTAGAACTATCAACAAAGCTCGGTCCCACTTTATAAATCTAGGGTGGGCCACACGCCGCCTAACTTAGATTTTCAGATAGGTTGAACGCTGTGCTGCTTGAGGCCTTGCGTGGGATAGAATCGTTTCCATGCGGCGGCGATTTTTTGTGGAGGAATTTGAGGAGCAGCTCGCGATTGTGCGCGGCGACAAGGCCCACCACCTGGGGGTGGTGTTGCGGGCGCAGATTGGCCAGCTTTACGAGTTGAGTGATGGGACGCGGGTTTGGCTGGGGCGCATAGAAACTGTGGCGCGCGACCGCGTGGAATTCACTTTGCTGGAAGAAATACCCACCAACGAATCGTCGTTGCAGATCAAGCTGTTGTTGTCTGTGGTGAAATTTGATTCATTCGAATGGGCCATTGAGAAGGCCACGGAACTGGGCGTGACCTCCATCGTACCCTTGGCGGCGGCGCGCAGCGAAAAGGGCTTGCTGGCCGCGGTGGAGAAGCGGTCGGAGCGCTGGCGCAAGATCATTCTGGAAGCGGCGCAACAATCGCGGCGCGTCCGGTTGCCAGTATTGCAGCCGGTGGCGAAACCGGAGGCGGCTTTTCTAGGGCGGGACGGTCAGTTGGGGATTTTCCTCTCCGAACGCGGTGAAGCCCCGCCGTTGCGCGACGTGCTAAAAACCACGAGCAAGTCTGACGCGTTTCTAGCCATTGGTCCGGAGGGCGGCTGGACGGAGGAGGAAGTGGATTCAGCAATGAAGGCGGGTTTTTCTGAAGCCTCGCTCGGGAAGCTGATTCTGCGAACGGAAACAGCGGTGGTGGCGGCGCTGGCTTCGTTGTCGTATGCGCTGGGAGGCTAATTGTAAGGCAACGGGAACGGTACCGAACGGAATCTTACTGGCAGGCCACCAGCACTGAAGCACCCGCAAGTTGATTGGCTCGTTGCTTGGCCGACCGCCAGCGACCAAACGGAATCTGGCGCGTCGCCTGACGCTCGTGTTATAAATACGAGGCAACGAAATGGACCACTCCGACGAGAAGCCCAGCTCGACGTACGTAACAGCAAGCCCCGCAACCATTGCTTCCGGCACGTCTTCTGACCCGCCCCAACTGCTGTCTCTGCGCCATGAAATCCGCGTGTGGACGCGCGACCTGCTCATCGCCATCGGCCTGGCGCTCGTCATCATCGTTTTTCTGTACCAGCCGGT
The DNA here is from genome assembly GCA_038227545.1 of Candidatus Acidiferrales bacterium. Taxonomy (GTDB): domain Bacteria; phylum Acidobacteriota; class Terriglobia; order Acidiferrales; family UBA7541; genus Acidiferrum. Next base: position 1,584 of record JBBRPU010000003.1, on the reverse strand, counting down.
GAAGGTGGAAGGCACCAGCATGGCTCCGCTGCTTTCCGATCAGGAACGCATCTTTATCAACAAATTTGTGTACCGTTTTGAGGCCATTCATCGCGGCGACGTGGTGGTGTTCTGGTATCCGCTGGACCGCTCGAAATCATTTATCAAGCGGGTGATCGCTTTGCCCAGCGAAACCGTTTCGATCCGGCAGGGCGTAGTTACGGTGAACGGAAAAGTGGTGCCCGAGCCTTATGTGCCGCCGCAATATGAGGACATCAGCGATTACGGCCCGGTGCGCGTGCCGAAAGATAGTTACTTTGTGATGGGCGACCACCGCATCAGCTCCAACGATTCACGCGTGTTCGGTCCGGTGGCCAGCCGGTTCATTTATGGCCGCGCGGTCTTTGCGTACTGGCCCGTGGACCATTTTGGTTCGCTGGCCATGACGGAAACGGAAGCGGACACGAAGTAGCCCATAGAGTGTTGAGACGGAACAGGTTTCAGAATTTTCAGGACGCGGATGAAAAAAACAGGGGGAGCCACTGACAGAAGTTCAGCACCGACCCGCTACACTCGCGCTGGAAGACGGGCGCACATTTAACGGACGCGCGGCCGGCGCGATCACGCGCCGCGGCGGCGAAGTCGTTTTTAATACCAGCCTCACTGGATACCAGGAAGTTTTCACCGACCCCAGTTATTCCGGGCAGATTGTGTGCCTGACCTATCCACACATCGGAAACGTAGGCGCGAATCTTGAAGATGAAGAAGCGCCGCATCCGTACATCGAGTCGCTGGTAGTGCGGGAATTCTCGCAGATGTCGTCCAACTGGCGCTCTTCGGAAACCACACAGCTTTATTTGAACCGTCACAAAATCCCGGTGATCTGGGACATTGATACCCGCGCACTGGTGCGGCACATTCGCAACGTGGGAGCGCTGCGCGGAGTCGTCGCTACCGACGGCACCGCGGCGGAGCAACTAATTCACGAGGCAAAAAATTTACCCAAGATGGCGGGGCAGGAACTTGCCAGCCGCGTCAGCTGCCCGAAAGCCTACGCGTGGGAAAAGGGTTCGATCGAACTGGCTTCCCCGCCGTGGACGGAGCAATCCGTTTCCGCCGCAACCAGCCATGAAGGGCGGCGCTTTCGCGTGGCGGCTTACGATTACGGGATTAAGCAAAATATTCTGCGCATGTTGGTTGATCACCACTGCGAGGTGCTGGTGATTCCCGCCCAAACGTCCGCGGAAGACGTGCTGGGGCTGGGGCCAGACGGTGTGTTTCTTTCGAATGGGCCTGGCGATCCGGAGCCTGTCGAATACGCCGTGGACAATATTCGCAAGTTGCTGGGCAAAGTGCCGGTGTTCGGAATCTGCCTGGGGCACCAATTGTGCGGGCTCGCTCTGGGTGGAAAGACGTTCAAGCTGAAATTCGGGCATCATGGGAGCAATCATCCGGTGCAAAATCTGTTAACGAAGAAAGTGGAAATTACGGCGCAGAATCACGGTTTTTGTGTGGATCCGGACTCCCTGCCCTCGAGCGACGTGGAAGTTACGCACGTCAACTTGAACGACCACACCAACGAAGGCATGCGGCACAAATCGCTGC
>JBBRPU010000002.1:0-39334 GCA_038227545.1 Candidatus Acidiferrales bacterium | reverse complement strand
ATTTACGAACGGCTGGCTATCAGGAGACCGAACGATGTCTGATCGGCAAATGCGCGTTGTCAAACATCAAGCCCACGGAACGTCGGAGATATGCAACGTGAAAACCGGCATCAAAAGATGGTGAACACAACAACCAGGAAGAAGAATTGATCATGAATCAATTACAATCTGTGGCTAAAGACCCCATTTGCGGAATGTCGGTGGATGAAGCGACGGCGCTCCACGCTGAACGTGATGGGGAGGCATTTTACTTTTGCAGCGACCATTGCCGGAAGAAGTTTCTGGCCGAAGCTCTGCCTGCCAGCACCGGCAAGGATGCCCACGCGCAGCTCGCCCATTCTCATCGCGACCACGCGTCGGTGAAACCCTCCACTGCCGCGAAGTATTATTGTCCAATGTGTCCCGGAGTTGAGTCAGAAAAGCCGGGTGATTGCCCGAAATGCGGCATGGCGCTCGAACGAAATCCGGCATGGGCCGCGCCTGCGGCGGACAAACCCATCTACACCTGCCCGATGCACCCGGAAGTGCAGCAGGATCATCCAGGCAATTGCCCCAAATGCGGCATGGCTCTGGAATTGAAAAAGGTGACGGCAGCCACCAGCGAGGAGGAGAACACTGAACTGCGCGAAATGACGCGGCGACTCTGGATTGGCGGCGTTCTTGCGTTGCCCGTCTTCGTGCTCGCCATGGCGCACCTGATTCCGGGGATCGGCCACGATAGCTGGGTGATGAGCAATGCGTCGCGCTGGATTCAATTCGGCCTCTCCACGCCCGTGGTGCTGTGGGCAGGCTGGCCGTTCTTCAAGCGCGGCTGGCGTTCGCTGGTGACGTGGCATTTGAACATGTTCACGTTGATTACCATCGGCGTCGCCACGGCCTTCATTTACAGCGTCGTGGCTATTCTCGCGCCGGGGATTTTCCCGCCCGCGATGCGGCCGCACGGCGCGGTGGACGTTTATTTTGAAGCCGCGGCGGTGATCATCGTGCTCGTTCTTTTGGGACAGGTGCTCGAACTCCGCGCCCGCAGCCGCACCGGCAGCGCCATCAAGGCGTTGCTGAATCTCGCGCCACCGGTCGCCCGGCGCGTCGGCAAAACCGGCGACGAGGAAGTTCCACTCGAGGAAGTACATGCAGGCGATTTACTGCGCGTTCGTCCCGGCGATAAAGTTCCCGTGGATGGCGTCGTAACGGAAGGCCACTCCAGCGTCGAGGAATCCATGATCACCGGCGAACCGTTGCCGGTGGAAAAGAACGCCGGTGACAAAGTGACGGGCGGCACGGTGAACGGCACGGGCAGTTTCGTCATGCGCGCGGAGAAAGTTGGGAGTGACACACTGCTTGCGCGGATTGTGAATCTTGTGGCCGATGCGCAACGCAGTCGCGCTCCGATTCAGGGTTTGGCGGACAAGGTGGCGACCATTTTTGTGCCGGCGGTTGTGGCTGCGGCAGTGCTAACGTTTGGTCTGTGGATGTTCTTCGGTCCTGAGCCACGTCTGGCTTATGCCATCGTGAACGCGGTTGCCGTGCTGATCATCGCCTGCCCCTGCGCACTCGGTTTGGCGACGCCCATGTCCATCATGGTCGGGGTTGGGCGGGGGGCGCGGGAAGGCGTTCTTGTGAAAAGCGCGGAAGCACTGGAACGATTGGAGAAAATCACCACGCTCGTCGTGGACAAAACCGGCACGCTCACCGAAGGGAAACCCAAACTCACGGATACGATAACGGTTGAAGGCTTTAACCAAAGTGAATTGCTCTGCCTGGCGGCATCCCTGGAGCAAAGGAGCGAACATCCGCTGGCTGCCGCGATCGTCGCTGGCGCAAAAAGCAAGAGTCTCAATCTTGAAACGGTAGCCGACTTCCGATCCGTAACTGGTGGTGGTGTGTTCGGCCGTGTGGCGAACAAAGCTGTGCTCGTCGGCAAACCGAATTTTTTGCGCGACGAAGGAGTAACTGACCTGTCCAGTTTGGAAACCAAGGCAGAACAACTTCAGCAGTCTGGACAAACCGTGATCTTCGTCGCGGTGGACAAAAAGGCTGCGGGCCTTCTCGCGGTTGCCGATCCGGTGAAGTCCACGACGCCCGACGCGATTCGTGATTTGCACGCGCTGGGACTACAAATCGTCATGGTCACCGGCGACAATCGGCGCACCGCCGAGGCCGTAGCCAAAACGCTTGGCATTGACGCGGTGGAAGCCGAAGTCGAGCCGCAAGCCAAGAGCGACCGTATCCAGAAGCTTCAAAAGGATGGAAAGGTCGTGGCCATGGCCGGCGATGGAGTCAACGACGCGCCCGCATTGGCGGCCGCGGATGTAGGTATTGCGATGGGCACGGGCACAGACGTGGCCATGCAAAGTGCCGGTGTCACGCTGGTCAAAGGCGACCTTCGCGCGATAGCAAAAGCGATTCATCTCAGTCGCGCCACCATGCGAAACATTCGGCAAAATTTGTTTTTCGCGTTTGGCTACAACGCAATCGGAATTCCAGTTGCGGCCGGGTTACTCTACCCATTTTTCGGCGTGCTGCTCAGTCCCATGATCGCGGGTGTCGCCATGAGTTTCAGTTCGGTCTCTGTCATCACCAACGCTCTGCGACTACGGCGGGTTAAACTATGATTTCCTTGCGTAACATGAAAACAAATACAAATACAAAGACACTCACTCCAGAACTGCTGGGGCAAATGGATGCCTATTGGCGTGCGGCCAATTATCTCTCGGTTGGCCAGATTTATCTCTACGACAATCCTCTGCTGAAGCGACCGTTGAAACTCTCCGACGTGAAACCGCTCGTAGTCGGACATTGGGGCACGACGCCGGGCCAGAACTTTATCTATGTTCATCTGAACCGGGTCATCAAGAAATATGATCTGGACATGTTCTATGTCGCTGGTCCCGGTCACGGCGGTCCAGCTCTGGTAGGCAATGTCTATCTCGAAGGCACTTGGACCGAAATTTATCCGAACATCACACAGGACGAAGCCGGGCTGAAAAAGCTCTTCAAGCAATTCTCGTTTCCCGGCGGAATTTCCAGCCACGTAGCGCCGACAACGCCTGGTTCGATTCACGAAGGCGGCGAACTGGGCTATTCCCTCAGCCATGCTTTCGGTGCCGCGTTCGACAATCCCGGATTGGTCGTCGCCTGTGTCGTTGGCGATGGGGAAGCGGAAACGGGTCCGTTAGCTACGGCATGGCAATCCAACAAGTTGCTCGACCCGATCAGTGATGGCGCGGTTTTGCCGATCCTGCATCTTAACGGATACAAGATCAGCAACCCAACCGTGCTAGCCCGCATCGGGCATGAGGAGCTGGAACAATTTTTCTGCGGTTGTGGCTGGAAGCCTTACTTCGTGGAAGGCGACGAGCCAGAAAGTATGCATCAACTTATGGCGTCCACTCTGGACATGGCCATCGAGGATATTCGCGAAATCCAAAAGCATGCGCGGAATAAGCAGGATACCACCCGTCCGAGCTGGCCCATGATCGTCCTGAAGTCACCCAAAGGCTGGACGGGACCAAAAGAAGTGGATGGCTTGAAAGTGGAAGGCACGTTTCGCGCGCACCAGGTGCCCATCCTGGTGGACGCCAAACATCCCCAACACGTCAAGCAGCTTGAGAAGTGGATGAAAAGCTATAAGGCCGAAGAACTATTTGACGTCAATGGCCGTCTGATCCACGAACTGGCTGAGCTGGCGCCGAAAGGCGAGCAGCGGATGGGCGCCAATCCACACGCCAACGGCGGGTTGCTGCTGCGCGACCTGCGAATGCCGGACTTTCACGAGCACGCGGTTAAAGTGCCCTCACCCGGCGCGGTGGATGGACAGGATACCTTGGTGCTGGGGAAGTTCCTGCGCGACTTCGTCAAATTGAACCCGCGTAATTTCCGCGTCTTCGGTCCCGATGAGACGCTTTCAAATCTCCTCGGTGCGGTTTTTGAAGTCACCAACCGCCAGTGGGACGCTGCGGAGGAAAAAAATGATGAGTTTCTGGCGCCCGCCGGACGTGTGCTGGATTCGATGTTGAGCGAACATCAATGCGAAGGTTGGCTTGAAGGTTATTTGCTTACGGGTCGTCACGGGCTTTTCAACAGTTATGAGGCATTCATCCGCATCGTTGACTCGATGTTCAGTCAGCACGCGAAGTGGCTGAAGGTCACATTGGAATTGCCTTGGCGTCGAAAGATCGCTTCGCTGAACTATCTGCTCGCCTCGCACGTCTGGCAACAGGATCACAACGGATTCACGCACCAGGACCCCGGTTTCCTTGACCACGTCATCAACAAGAAAGCCGACATCGTGCGCGTTTATTTGCCTCCGGACGCGAACTGCCTGTTGTCGGTGTTTGATCACTGCCTGCGTAGCCGGCACTACGTCAACGTGGTGGTGGCAGGCAAACATGCGTTGCCGCAATGGTTAACCATGGATGCGGCTGTAATTCACTGCACAGAAGGCATCGGCATCTGGCAATGGGCCAGCAACGACCAGGATTCCGAGCCGGACGTGGTGATGGCCTGTTGCGGAGACACCCCCACGCTGGAGATATTGGCGGCCGTTTCCATCCTGCGCGAGCACGTGCCAGAATTAAAAATCAGGGTGATCAACGTCGTTGATTTGATGAGGTTGCAGCCCAAGAGTGAGCATCCGCATGGATTGAGCGACACGGATTACGACTCACTTTTCACCCACGATAAACACATCATTTTTGGCTTTCACGGCTACCCGTGGCTGGTCCACCGGCTCACGTACCGTCGAACGAATCGAAACCTTCACGTCCGGGGTTATAAGGAAGAGGGAACCATCACGACGGCCTTCGATATGCGGGTTCAGAATGACCTTGACCGCTTTCATCTAGTTCAAGATGTGGTGGATCGAGTGCCGAATTTGGGGTCGAAGGGTGCGTACCTAAAGCAGCAAATGCAGGACAAGCTCATCGAGCATAAGCACTATATTGACAAGCACGGCCAGGATTTGCCCGAGATTCAGAATTGGAAATGGAGTCAGAGCGAAAAGCAGAGAGAGAAACCGCCTGCGAAAAACCCCCGTGTGTCGGAAGCGAAGTTACGACTGAGCAACGGAAACAAGGTTGAAAACTCAATGAATTTGAAGCGTTCCAAAGGAGTTCAAAATGCCCACTAAATTCACTAAAGGAGACGGCGGACCGCTGCTCCCTGTTCAAGTAAGCGGAATGCTGAATGGAGGATGCCAATGAATCAGATAGAGCCGGGTAAAAAAACACACGAAGCTCCGAATCACGAAAGCGTGCATCAGAAGCAACGCCCTCATTGGACACGTGCGCATCGCGATTGGCGGGTCTGGGTTGGCGTCATATTGATGCTCCTAGCCATGGCGGTCTATTTCATGACCGATGGCTTTCTATGGCGGCCCGGCGTCCAACCGCAGCAACCATTACCGGGCGCTGTCAAAAGGTAGCGCGCTTCTAAGGCAGACATTCACAATAAACTGTATCACAAGTGAACACGCACGAGCTTATCGAAACCGCGAAGTCACTAATTGCCAACCACAAGGGTCTGCTTGCAATGGATGAAAGCACTCCTACCTGCAACAAGCGATTTGCCAAATTGGGCATTCCCCAGACCGAAGAGGCCCGGCGCGCGTATCGCGAAATGATCGTTACCGCGCCCGGTCTCGGTGAGAGCATCAGTGGCGCGATCCTCTACGACGAGACGATTCGCCAGCAGAAAACGGATGGCACTCCATTTCTCAAAATTCTCACCGACGCGGGAATCATTCCCGGCATCAAGGTGGATAGCGGCGCGAAGGACATGGCCGGTCATCCCGGAGAAAAAGTCACCGAAGGTCTGGACGGCTTGCGCGATCGGCTCAAAGATTATTTTCAAATGGGCGCGCGCTTCGCGAAGTGGCGCGCGGTGATTGCCATTGGCGACGGTCTTCCCAGCCGCAGCGGCCTCGAAGCCAACGCGCACGCGCTGGCGCGCTATGCCGCGTTGTGCCAGGAAGCCGGTCTCGTCCCCATCGTTGAACCGGAAGTTCTCATGGACGGCGATCATACGTTGGAGCGGTGTCTCAAAGTCACGGACGAATCTCTGCGAAATGTTTTCATCCAGTTGAATTGCCAGCGCGTGATGCTGGAAGGAATCATCTTGAAACCGAACATGGTTCTGACTGGATTGAACTGCCCGCGGCAACAATCGGTGGATGAAGTGGCCGACGCTACGGTGACATGTCTGTTGCGGACGGTTCCTGCCGCAGTTCCGGAGATTGCGTTCCTGTCCGGTGGCCAATCCGCTGAACTGGCTTCGGCGCGGTTGAATTCCATGAACGTGCGCTTCAAGTCGCGACTGCCCTGGGCTCTGGCGTTTTCTTTTGCGCGGGCGATTCAGCAACCAGCATTGGAGATTTGGCAGGGTAAAGAGGCAAACGTGCCAGCGGCACAGAAAGCTCTGAATCATCGCGCCCAGTGCAACCGGGCCGCGCGTCGCGGCGAATACAGTGCGGCGATGGAGAGGAATTCAGCATGACAACAGCTTCGAGTCTCGATCCAGCTCAATTGGATAAACTGTGCATCAACACGATTCGGTTCCTGTCGGTGGACGCTATCGAGAAAGCTAACAGTGGGCATCCCGGCCTGCCGATGGGCGCGGCCCCCATGGCCTATGTGCTGTGGACCCGGTTTCTTCGGCATCATCCGGCCGATCCGCACTGGTTTGATCGCGACCGGTTCGTCCTTTCGGCAGGTCACGGTTCGATGTTGCTCTACAGCTTGCTGCATCTGACGGGCTACGAATTGCCGCTCGAACAAATTAAACAATTTCGCCAGTGGGGTAGCAGGTGTCCGGGCCACCCTGAGCGCGGGCTGACGCCGGGAGTGGAGACGACGACCGGCCCGCTCGGTCAGGGATTCGCCAATAGCGTCGGCCTCGCGATCGCGGAAAGCCATCTCGCGGCGCGCTACAATCGTCCGGGCCACACGATCGTCAATCATCACACCTACACGCTGGTCGGCGACGGTGATTTGATGGAAGGCGTGGCATCCGAGGCCGCGTCGCTCGCCGGCCATTTGAAGTTGGGCAAATTGATTTGTCTCTATGACGACAATCACATCACGCTTTCCGCGGCGACTCACATCACCTTCACGGAAGATCGGGCCCTGCGCTTCGAAGCGTATGGCTGGCACACCCAGATCGTGGAGAATGGAAACGATCTCGCAGCGATTGATCACGCGCTGCGTGGGGCACAAGCCGAACGGGAACGTCCCTCACTGATTCTCGTGCGTACGCATATCGGGTATGGCTCACCGAACAAGCAGGACACTTTTGAAGCGCACGGCTCGCCGCTGGGTGACAAGGAAGTGAAGCTGACGAAACAAGCAATGGGCTGGCCACTCGATCCGCCCTTCTACATTCCCGACCAGGCGCTCGAGCATTTCCGTCTCGCACTTGAACGTGGCAAACAGGCCGAGGCGGAATGGAACGCCAGCTTCGCCGATTACGCGAAAGCGTTTCCCGACCTCGCCCATGAATTCCAGCAGGCGATGGTTGGAGAATTGCCCGAAGGCTGGGACGCCGGCATCCCGATCTTTCCAGCCGACCCCAAAGGCATGGCAACCCGTGTTGCGTCGGGCAGAGTGTTGACCGCGATTTGTGCAAAACTTCCCGCGTTGATCGGCGGTTCGGCGGATTTGGATCCATCCACCCACACCGCGCTGAAAGCAATGGGCGATTTTGAAAACCCGAGCGATGAAGCCGGCAACCTGCAAGGATCGGCCGGCGGCGGCTGGAGTTATGCCGGGCGCAACCTGCACTTCGGTGTTCGCGAGCACGCGATGGGAGCCATCGCGAATGGGCTGGCGGTGCATGGCGGCGTCATTCCGTTCACGGCGACATTCCTCACGTTCTCGGACTACATGCGGCCCGCGATTCGGCTGGCGGCGCTGATGGAACAGCGGGTGATCTTCGTATTCACTCACGACAGCATCGCTCTGGGCGAAGACGGCCCGACGCATCAACCGATCGGGCAACTGGCCTCGCTACGCGCGATCCCAAACCTGCTCGTTATCCGACCGTGCGATGCGAACGAAACCGCCGTGGCGTGGCGGGTCGCGATTGAGTCCCGAAATCGTCCGGTCGCGCTGGTGTTGACGCGGCAGGGGGTGCCCACGCTGGACCGCTCCCAATTTGTCCCGGCCGATGGTTTGCGGCGTGGGGCGTATGTCTTGGCTGATGTTCCCGACGGGAAACCGAACCTAATCCTGATCGCGACCGGATCGGAAGTCGGTTTGATCGTGGCCGCGCGGCAAAAATTGCAGGAACAAAAAATCGCAGTGCGCCTCGTTTCGATGACGAGCTGGGAATTGTTCGAGACTCAATCGCAGGAGTATCGTGACTCGGTGTTGCCACCCACCGTCCACGCACGGCTCGCGGTCGAGGCAGGGGTGACCCAAGGGTGGCATCGCTACATCGGGGATCGGGGCGATGTCATCGGTGTCGATCGCTTCGGCGCTTCGGCTCCGGGACCGGTCGTGATGCGCGAATGCGGATTCAGCGTTGAAAACGTATGTCAACGGGCACTGGCCTTACTCCAAAAAAATCATGACTGATCAATCGACCACATCGACCAAGACGCCTTTACTCGTCGGCATCGCCGCCGATCACGGGGGCTACAAGTTGAAGGAATATCTGGTGGGAAAATTGCGCGAGGCCGGTCATACCGTAACCGATTTCGGCGACGGCTCGCCGAAAGATGATGATGACTATCCGGATTTTATTGTGCCGTTGGCCCGCGCGGTTGCCGCCGGGACGGTGACTCGTGGCATCGCGATTTGTGGCAGCGGCGTCGGTGCCTCGGTCTGCGCCAACAAGGTGGGGGGAGTCCGCGCCTGCCTGATTCACGAAAACTTTTCAGCGCATCAAGGCGTCGAGGATGACAATCTGAACATGATCTGCTTCGGCGGCCTGGTCGTCGGCCAGGCACTCGCCTGGGAATTGGTGCGAACATTTCTCGCCGCGCGATTCAGCGGCGCCGAACGACATCGCCGCCGACTGGCAAAAGTAGCGGCTTTGTGCGCCGTGCCCGGATCGCCAGCCGCTCTCAAACCAACAGGCCCTCAACAAACCGCAGTGATTGCAGCCGAGGTCGGATGGGGTGAAGAGGAAGATTTAACATATGGCCGTTGAAAAATGTTTGATGGATTCCAGGTTAACAAAGAATCGGGCACAAGGTCTGCCGACGGTTTTGACTATTGGGCATTCTACACGGACTTTCGACGAATTTCTGCGCCTGCTGAAAGCCCACGGCGTGACGTGTATTGTGGACGTGCGCACTGTGCCGCGTTCGAGGCACAACCCTCAATTCAATCGCGACATCCTGCCGGCTTCGCTGAAGATGGCGGGCATTGGCTACACGCATATGGCGGCGCTCGGTGGTTTGCGTCATACGACCAAGGATTCCATCAACACCGGCTGGCGAAACGCCTCTTTTCGGGGTTACGCCGATTACATGCAAACGCCGGAGTTTAGAAAGGCCGTGGATGAGTTGATTCAAATGGCTGATCAGGACCAGATCGCCTTGATGTGCGCCGAGGCTGTCCCGTGGCGCTGCCATCGTTCCATGATTGCCGACGCGTTAGTGGTGCGAGGAATCCAAACGGCGGACATCATGGGCCTCAATCCTCCCAAACTTCACACTCTCACTTCTTTTGCGAAAGTAAAAGGCACGCACATCACCTATCCGCCTGATCATGCGGCGAGTAACAAACTTAAGGTGAAGAAAGCCAGTTCGGAGAAGACAGCCGCTCGACGGAGTGCGGGTCGGCGGCATTCATCCGTCTCGTCGGTGGCGCTCGCCTTTAAATCGAAGTTGCGTTCGGCGAAGATAACGGCGCACGCGGCCAAGGCCATAGTCGTGAAACTCAATCGAAATCGTGATAGGAGCGGACTATGAGAGGCAATCTTGGAAAATGGTGTATCGCGTTTTGTCTCTTATTGGTGACTTACGGTCGAGAAGATTGTGTCGCCGCCGAATCCAAGGAAAAGGCGCAATTAACTTACGCTCCTTTGGTACCGCCTCCGATTACTCGCACGAATTCAGCAATCGTTCAGGTTTATCTGAACGCGGGCTACAAGACGATGGAATTGGCGCCCGGGTTTAAGTACCCATTTTGGACTTTTAATGGGAGCACTCCTGGCCCCATGATCCGCGCTCGCGTGGGCGACACCCTGGAGGTTTTGCTTTCCAATTCCGACGATCGCGGCATGGCCCACGACATTGACTTTCACGCCGTCACCGGACCTGGTGGCGGCTCGGCTGTGTTAGGCGTGACACTCGGCCAAATCGTCATGGCTCATTTCAAACTCCTTCATCCCGGGCTTTTCATTTATCACTGCGCGCAAGCCCCGGTGGAGGATCACATCGCCAACGGCATGTATGGACTGATCCTGGTCGAACCCGAAAATCCGCTGCCCAAAGTAGATCGCGAGTTTTATGTGTTGCAAAGCGAGTTTTACACGAAGCCCCCTCAGTCTGGCCAGCCTTTGGAATACGCTCCCGAGGAGGGGTTGATGGAACATCCGCGTTTTGTGGTTTTTAATGGCCGAGTGGGATCACTCAACGGAACCAACGCTTTGCAGGTAAAAACCGGCGAACGCGTGCGGATTTACTTCGGCAATGCGGGGCCGAATTTAGCCTCATCCTTTCATGTCATCGGATCTGTTTTTGACCGGCTTTATCGCGAGGGCGATCTTTTGACTCCGCCAGCGCGCAGCGTGGCTGTCACCCTGGTGCCGGCCGCCGGAACCGCCGTCGTGGATATGTTATTTGAAGTCCCCGGCATGTATATGCTGATGGACCATTCGGTCTTCCGCACCAAACAAGGCGCGACGGGCACGATCAATGTCGAGGGGCCGCCTCGGCCTGATATTTATGACACGCCGAAGAATTGAATTCAGTACAATGGAAGGCTGCGACAGAAAGGAAAGAATGAAAAGTTATAAATATTTGATTGTCGGCGGTGGAATGACTGCCGCCTCTGCTATGACTGGCATCCGCGAGGTTGATTCATCTGGCGCGATCGGGCTGATTGGCTCGGAGATGGACGCTCCTTACAATCGTCCGCCTCTCTCGAAAGGGCTTTGGAAAGACAAAGAAGTGGACAGCATTTGGCGAAAAACGGAGCGCCAGGGAGTAGAGCTTCATCTCGGACGTATTGTCAAAAAGGTCGACCCCAAGCAGAAACGCGTTGTGGACGGCAAGGGGGACGTTTTCGCCTACGAAAAACTGCTCTTAGCCACGGGTGGTTCACCGCGGCGTTTGCCGTTTGGCAACGACCAGATCATCTATTATCGAACATTGGCGGATTATCGGCGGCTTCGCGCCTTGACCGAAAAGGGCCAGCGATTTGCCGTGATTGGAGGAGGGTTCATCGGTTCGGAAATCGCAGCCGCGCTAACATCGAACCAAAAAGAAGTCGTGATGATATTTCCAGGCAAAACCATCGGAGAGCGCGTGTTTCCACCCGATCTTTCGCAGTTCGTGTCCGATTTTTATCAGCACAAGCGAGTCGATCTGTGGACTGGCGAAAAGGTTTCTGGCGTGGAGACGCGCGAGAAACAACTGGTCGTGAAGACAAGCAGCCAGCGAGAAACCTTGGTGGACGGCGTGGTGGCAGGAATCGGGATTGAGCCGAACGTCGAACTCGCTGAAGCGGCACAGTTGAATGTGGAAAATGGAATTGTGGTGGACGAGTTTCTGCGCACCAGCCAATTGGACATCTACGCGGCGGGAGACGTTGCCGCGTTCTTTAACCCGGCTCTGAGAAAACGCATGCGCGTTGAACATGAAGATAACGCCAACACCATGGGGCGGTCGGCGGGCTTAAATATGGCGGGCCAGCCCACTCCATATGATCACCTTCCGTCTTTTTACTCTGATATGTTCGAGTTGGGATACGAAGCCGTTGGCGAACTGGATTCGCGCCTGGAGACATTCGCTGACTGGAAGCTGCCCAACAAAGAAGGTGTCATCTACTACCTGGAAAACCACCGCGTGCGCGGCGTGCTGCTGTGGAACGTGTGGGGACAGGTGGACGCCGCGCGTGCTTTGATTGCCGAACCCGGTCCGTTCAAACCTGATGACCTCAAAGGGCGCATTATTTGCAAGAGCGGATTATGAATTCAAATACATCTACGGCATTGCAACAGAAGTCGCGCGAGCGTGAGGAGGGGTTAAATCAGAAGAAATCAGCCGTGCGCCGCAACGAATTCTTTTTGGAGCCAGCGGCGCCCTTCCGCCTGGATCTGACCGTCTGGACGTTGCGTCGCCGGCCCGACAACGTCGTGGATCGCTGGGACGGCCAGACTTATCGCCGTGTGCTGCCTTTACAGGATGGTCTCGTGGAAGTCGCCGTTACCCAGGTTGGGCCGCCCGAGACATCACGACTCAAGGTCTCGCTAAAAGGTCAACCGCTCCGCTCTCGCGTAAAAGAAAATGTGACGTTGGCTTTGGAACGACTGCTTGGCCTGCGCATCGATTTGGCGGGGTTTTACCGATTGGCTGCACGCGAGAAACAACTGGGCGAATTGGCTCTCCGCTTTCGGGGCATGAGACCACCGCGCTATGCGACCGTCTTCGAAAGCGTCATCGTAGGAATTGCCAGTCAGCAAGTGTCACGAACGGTGAGCATCCTCGTTCTGAACCGCCTGACCGCAGCTTACGGTTCCGCATTTCACGACGAAGGCGCGCCAGCCCACGCTTTTCCTCGCCCGGTGGACGTGGCCGGGTTGCGTCCGTCCGAACTGCGACCCCTCGGATTCAGCCGACAAAAAGAACGCGCGATAACTGAACTCGCCCAATCGGTCGCCGGGGGCAGTCTGGATTTGGAAGAGCTGGCGCAGTTGCCTGATGAGGAGGCCATCAAGCGACTTTGCTCCTTGCGAGGGGTGGGACGCTGGACGGCGGAGTATGTCTTGTTGCGCGGTTTGGGACGAACCCACATTTTTCCGGGCGATGACGTGGGCGCGCGCAATAATCTAAAGCGTTGGCTGGGTCTTGAGCAGCCACTTGATTACGAAACGGTTCGCCGCACTCTTGAACGCTGGCATCCGTATGCCGGATTGATTTATTTCCACATGCTGCTGGATCGGCTGGAGGAGGCGGGATTCCTCCAAACAGAACCGCCGCAGGCGCGGGACGGGCAGCATATACCACCTCGTAGAAAAACCAAAACATAAACAGGAGATCATAGCGATGAAACACGAATTCAAAGTGAGAGACCATGTCGAGTGGAACTCGGAAGCCGGTCGAGTTCGGGGGAAGATCAAGAAAAAGGTCACCTCCGCCATCAAGTTCAAGACCTACACAGTCCGCGCCTCGAAGGAGGAACCGCAGTATTTGATCAAGAGCGACAAGACTGACCACATGGCCATGCACAAAGGCGCGGCACTAAAGAAAATCAACAAGCAATGAAAGCCACACAATCACTCCACGACCTGGGCCAGAGCCTCTGGCTCGACAACATCACGCGCGACCTGCTGAACAGCGGCACGCTCCAGCACTACATTGACGAAGTCTCGGTGACGGGCTTGACATCGAATCCAACCATCTTTGATCACGCCCTCAAGAAGGGCACAGCCTACGACGACGCGATTGCAGAAGCGTTGGTGAAAGGCAAATCGGGCGAGAGCCTCTTTTTCGATCTTGCACTGGACGATCTCACCCGGGCCGCCGACCTTTTCCGACCGGTTCACGAGCGCACGAATGGTGTGGATGGCTGGGTGTCACTGGAGGTGTCACCGCTGCTCGCCCATGATACCGCTCGCACGATCGCCGCCGCCAGGGACCTTTCCGATCGGGCGGCACGGCCCAATTTGTTCATCAAGATACCGGGCACAAAGGAAGGTTTGCTGGCCATCGAAGAGGCAATTTTTGCGGGCGTGCCGGTCAACGTGACGCTGCTGTTTTCAAGCGACCAATATGTGGCCGCCGCCGAAGCGTATCTGCGCGGCATTGAACGGCGTATTGCCGCCGGACTTAATCCTCTGGTCGGCTCCGTGGCCTCGATGTTCATCAGCCGTTGGGATGTCGCCGTGGCCGGCAAGGTGCCGGAGGCGTTGAACAACCGACTCGGTATCGCCATTGCCGGTCGCATCTACAAGACTTACCTTGAATTGTTGAACAAACCGCGCTGGCAGCGCGCCTATAATGCCGGTGCCCGACCCCAACGATTGCTGTGGGCCAGCACCGGCACCAAGGATCCAAAGGCCTCCGACATTCTCTATATCAAGGCCCTCGCCGCACCGTTCACGGTCAACACCATACCCGAAAAAACCTTGAAGGCGCTCGCCGATCACGGGGAGATCGGCCCCGCCATGCCGCCGGACGGTGTCGATTGCGAAGCGATTTTGGAGCAGTTTGCCAAGGCCGGAGTGAACGTGGATGCGTTGGCCGCGCAACTTCAGGACGAAGGCGCCAATTCGTTCGTGAAGTCCTGGAACGAATTGTTGGCCGTGATCGCGGCCAAGAGCGATGCGCTTCAGAAGGCGAAATAGAAGATCGGAATGCCCATCATGAAAACAACCACGATTCAACCACTGACCGAGCGCAAGGCGTGGAAAGCGTTGGCCGCACATCACAAACAAATTCAAAACCTGCATCTGCGGGAACTTTTCGCCGAAGACTCAAAACGTGGCGAACGATTGACTACCGAGGCCATCGGGCTTTTTTTGGATTACTCGAAGAATCGCCTGACCGACGACACTCTCAAGTTGCTCCTTGAACTGGCGGAGGAATCCCGCCTGCGCGGGAAGATCGACGCGATGTTCAGCGGCGAGAAAATCAACATCACGGAAAACCGCGCGGTGCTGCACACCGCGCTGCGCGCTTCGAAAGACGCAACCATTCTGGTGGACGGAAAAAATGTGGTGACGGAAGTCCATGTCGTGCTCGATAAGATGGCCAGTTTTTCCAATCGCGTCCGCAGCGGCGAGTGGAAGGGGCAAACTGGCAAACGCATCAAAAACGTCATCAACGTGGGCATTGGCGGTTCCGACCTGGGTCCGGTAATGGCTTACGAGGCGCTCAAACATTACAGCGAGCGCAGCCTGACGTTTCGGTTCGTATCGAACGTGGACGGGATTGACTTTGTGGAAGCCACGCACGGTCTCGACCCGGCGGAAACACTATTCATCATTTCCTCCAAAACCTTTACGACGCTGGAGACGATGACGAATGCCCAAAGCGCGCGCGCTTGGTTGCTCGCCGGACTCGGCGGCGGTGTCAAAGCCGTGGCGAAACATTTCGTCGCGGTTTCGACGGATGCCGAAAAAGTCTCCGCCTTCGGCATTGATACGGCCAACATGTTTGGTTTCTGGGACTGGATCGGCGGACGCTATTCGATGGACTCGGCCATTGGCCTTTCGACGATGCTGGCAGTTGGCCCGGAAAACTTCCGCGCTCTGCTCTCCGGTTTTCACGAAATGGACGAACATTTCCGCACCGCACCGTTTGAAAAAAACCTGCCCGTGCTGATGGGACTGATTTCAGTTTGGAACAACGATTTTCTCGGTGCGCAAACGGTAGCGGTTCTGCCTTACGAACAATACCTCAAACGCTTTCCCGCGTATCTCCAGCAGTTGACGATGGAGAGCAATGGCAAGCATGTCACGCTCGACGGCAAACAGGTGAACTACCAGACCGGACCGATTTACTGGGGAGAACCCGGCACCAACGGCCAGCACTCGTTTTATCAATTAATTCATCAAGGCACGCGGCTGATCCCCTGCGACTTCATCGCGTTTGGTCATGCGCTCACGCCGCTGGGACGGCATCACGACATCCTGGTGGCGAATGTTTTCGCGCAAGCCGAGGCGCTGGCCTTCGGTAAAACTGCCGAAGAAGTCAGAGCCGAAGGCACGGCGGATGCGCTCGTGCCGCATCGGGTTTTCGAAGGCAACCGTCCGTCCAACGTCATTTTCGCCGACCGGCTCACGCCGGTGGTTCTCGGCCAACTCGTCGCACTTTACGAACACAGCGTCTTCACGCAGGGCGTGATCTGGAACATTGATTCCTTTGACCAATGGGGCGTCGAGTTGGGCAAGGTGCTCGCCCAGCGGATTGTTCCCGAATTGGAAAGTAAAACTTCGCCGAAACTCAAACATGACAGTTCAACAAATAACCTGATCAGTCGCTATCGAAAATTAAAGGAGTCGAAATGAAAAGCAAATGCCTTCTACTTTTGAGTTTTGGGGCGGGTATTCTGTTCACCCTTCTCGTGCCGATTCTCATCCTGGCCACGGGCGCGATCGACATGGGAGCGGACGCAAAATCTGGCCTCATCGAACGAACACTCGCGCCATGGGGGCGAGACCGATCGGTGGCAAAGCGCGCTCCGAACGAGAAAAATCCGTTTGCGGGCGATTCAGCAGCCATCGCCACGAGCCTTGACCACTATCGCGAGAATTGCGTCATGTGCCACGGAGCGCCCGGCGTGGCATCCGCCGAGCTATCCAAGGGGATCAATCCGCCCGCGCCAGTGCTGGGCAAACAAGAGAGTGACATGCCGGACGGAGAACTCTTCTGGATCATCAAACATGGCATCCGGATGACGGCCATGCCCGCCTTTGGCCCGACGCACACTGATGAAGAGATCTGGAAGCTCGCCGCCTTCATCCGTCATCTGCCAGATCTGACCGCGCAGGAACGGGATTCTCTGGGGGCAGCAACCGGCGAAACAGCTCATCATTATGGAGTGGAGACCAACGCCCCGCCGGTGAAGTAAAACAGTAACCACAAGAGGAAATCTATGCTGCTATGAAAAAACAGAAGGACAAACGCACGAAAAATAACAATTCGGAACAACGATACGAAATCGGCATGGTCGGCCTTGGTGTCATGGGGCGCAATCTCCTGCTCAACATGGCCGATCAGGGATTTGGCGTGGCCGGCTACGACAAGGATGAGTCCAAAGTCAAAGCGCTGGCCGAAGAAGGTAAAGAGCGGAAGGTTCACAGCACGGGGGACATTGCGGAGTTCGTCGGGTTCCTGCGTCAACCGCGCGCGGTCATGATGCTTGTCCCCGCTGGCGCGCCGGTGGATTCGGTCATTAAAGATTTGCTGCCGCGCCTGGACAAGGGTGATCTCATCATTGATGGCGGCAACTCGCACTTCACTGACACCGACACCCGCGCCCGCAGCTTGACGGCGCGTGGCATTCAATTCATGGGGGTCGGTGTGTCGGGTGGTGAAGAAGGCGCGCGTCACGGTCCGAGCATCATGCCCGGTGGCTCAAAGGCGGCCTATGAGCGGGTGCGCCCGATTCTCGAAGCCGTGGCGGCCAAAGTGAAGGGCGATCCCTGCGTGACGTATCTCGGTCCTGGTTCCGCGGGACATTTCGTGAAGATGGTTCACAACGGCATCGAATACGGACTCATGCAATTGATCGCCGAATCCTATGACTTCATGAAACGCGGGCTCGGCTTGACAGACGACGAATTACATGACGTTTACGATCGTTGGAATCGCGAGGAACTCGATTCCTACCTGGTCGAGATCACAGCCCACATTTTTGATCAACCGGATGCGAAGACCGGCCGGAGGCTAATTGACGAAATCCTCGACGTGGCCAAACAAAAGGGGACGGGCATGTGGACCTCGCAGGCGGCGATGGATTTGCAAGTGCCCGTGCCGACAATTGACGCGGCGGTGTCGATGCGAAACCTGTCCGGCTTCGAGCCGGAGCGCGAGGAGGCCGCCCGAGTGTTTCCGCGGGCCGTGCCCCGCCCGACAGAAGGTCGGCTGGCGCTCATCGAACAACTGCGGAGCTCGCTCTACGCGGGAACGATCATCACCTACGCGCAGAGCATGGCGTTGCTAGCGGTGGCGTCGGTCCGGCACGAGTATCAGCTCGACCTCGAAGCGGTCGCCCGCATCTGGCGGGGCGGCTGCATCATTCGCGCTACGTTGCTCGAAAACATTCGCGCCGCGTTTCGCGCGCGCCGCGACCTGCCCAATTTGCTCCTCGACCCCGCGTTGGCGCAGGCGCTGATCGCTCATCAGGAAAACCTGCGTAAGATTACTTGTGCCGCGAGCGAACTCGGGATTCCCACGCCAGGACTGATGGCTTCGCTCGCGTATCTCGACGCCTACCGCAGCGCCTGGCTTCCGGCGAACTTGATTCAAGCCCAACGCGATTATTTCGGCGCGCACACTTATGAACGAACGGATGCCAAAGGCACATTTCACTCGGAATGGGGAAAGGAATAATGAATACCGAAGACCAGCTTGACCCCACCGTTTTCGTCATTTTTGGCGGTGCGGGCGACTTGACCTGGCGCAAGCTCGTGCCGGCTCTGTTTGATCTTTCGCAGGACCGCAGCCTTCCCGCTCAGTTTGCGATCATCGCCGTGGACCGCATCAAGCTCGGCGATGACGCGCTACGGCAACGGTTGCACGAGGGCGTCAATCAGTTCTCTCGTTTCGGGAAAGCAAAGCCCCCCGTTTGGAACGAATTCGCGCCACATGTACATTACCAACAGGGCGATTTCATGAAACCGGCGACCTATGCAGCGTTGGGTGAACAATGCGCGAAACTGGAAAAGCAATGGGGTACTAAAGCACATCGGATTTTCTACATGGCCATCCCGCCAAGCATGTTTGGTGAAATCCCCAAATATCTCGGAAAGGCCGGGTTGGCGCGCGATCGTAAGTGGGCGAGGATCGTGATCGAAAAACCGATCGGCTACGATCTCGAATCCGCGCGAGCGCTGAATGGTGTCCTCGCCGCTAGCTTCGACGAGTCCCAGATTTTTCGGATTGACCATTATCTTGGCAAAGAAACCGTACAGAACATCCTCGCTTTTCGCTTTGCCAATCCTCTTTTCGAGCCGATCTGGAATCGCCGCTATATTGATTACGTGACTATCACCGTTGCCGAAATCGTGGGCGTTGAGCATCGTGGCGGTTATTACGATCACGCCGGCGCGCTCCGAGATATGATCCAGAATCACTTGATGCAACTGCTTTGTCTCGTGGCGATGGAGCCGATGATATCCTTTCAGGCCGATGAAATCCGCAACAAGAAGGTGGACGTACTTCATGCGGTGCGCCCGATTCACCGCGACGAAGTCTCTCAATCCGCCGTGCGAGGCCAATACGGCTCCGGTAACCCCAATGGCAAAAAGATGCCCGGCTATCGCGAAGAAGAGCGCGTGGCCCCTGATTCCCAGACCGAAACGTTTGCCGCGTTGAAGTTGTTTATCGACAACTGGCGCTGGCAGGACGTTCCATTTTATCTGCGCACGGGCAAGCGCCTGCCGCAGCAGGCCTCCGAGGTTTCCATCCAGTTCCGCGCGGTCCCGCATAAGTCTTTCCCGCCCGAAGCATCCCTCGGGTGGCTGCCCTCGCGGCTCATTCTTTCCATTCAGCCCGTGGAGGGCATTGTGCTGGGCTTCCAGGCCAAATATCCGGGGCCGAAAATGCAACTGCGACCGGTGGACATGCGCTTCAGTTATCAGGAGAGCTTTGCCGCGCCTTCGCCCGACGCCTATGAAACGCTGCTCTGGGATGTCATGAAGAACGACGCCACACTCTTCATGCGCGCCGATCAAGTTGAAGCGGCCTGGCAAATTCTGATGCCGGTGCTTGAAGCGTGGCAGGCCACGGCGCCGAGCGATTTTCCAAATTACGCCGCCGGAACCTGGGGACCGGAAAGCGCTCAAGGACTGTTGTCGCCCGGACATCGCTGGCCTGTGCCCACCGAACTGGTGGCGATGGAAAAAACGAAAAGGAAACACGCGTAAATGAATATCCTGGTCGTTGATGTGGGCGGCACGCACGTGAAAGTGCGCAGGACGGGCCAGAAAACCGAATTAAGGATTCCGTCTGGCCCAAATATGACGGCCGACAAAATGGTGACGGCAGTTCGAAAGGTTGCCGCCGACTGGAAATTTGAGGCCGTCACGCTGGGCTACCCCGGCGCGGTCATCCACGGCCGTATTGTCAGCAAGCCCCATAATTTAGGATCTGGCTGGGTTGGGTTTGATTTCAGAAAAGCGTTCGGCTGTCCGGTAAAGATCATTAATGACGCGGCCATGCAAGCTTTGGGCAGCTATGAAGGCAAGCGGATGCTGTTCCTCGGCCTCGGGACTGGTCTCGGTTCGGCGATGATTATTGATGGCGTTCTCGAACCGATGGAGTTAGCCCATTTGCCTTATAAAAAGGGACGCACTTACGAAGATTACATCGGGCTGGTGGGCTTGAAGCGCCTGGGGAAAAAGAAATGGCGTCGCCATGTCAATACTGTTGTGAAGCTTCTCAGAAACGCATTGGAAGCAGATTGCATCGTATTGGGCGGCGGCAACGCGCGATTGCTAAAGAGACTCCCTTTCGGCGCCCGCATTGGGGATAACTCGAACGCATTTCGCGGCGGATGCCGTTTGTGGGACAAATTACCAAAAAAATCTGTTTCTAGTAAGAATCACAAAGCAAGCAAATGAAAAGATCGCTTCCACCAAAGCGAGCATAATTCGGCATGGCCCAACTTTTCCAACGCCGGGCAAATGGAATCGCCAACGCAGTGATAATTGGCGGGGTGCTGCTTTTCGCCGGACTATGTGGAGATATTTTCACGTTTGGGCGTTCGGATTATTGGACGCGCGTTGACGAACCGCAGGCGCAGACGGTGCCGTTCAGCCATCAACACCATGTTGCGGGTTTGGGAATTGATTGCCGTTACTGTCATACCTCGGTGGAAAAATCTGCGTTCGCCGGAATGCCGCCGACGGAAACCTGCATGACGTGTCATTCGCAAGTCTGGAAGGACGCGCCGGTCTTGCAGCCCGTGCGTGACAGCTTGCAGAACGGAACGCCACTGCGCTGGACGCGGGTGCATGACTTGCCGGACTACGTTTATTTCAATCACAGCATTCATGTGAACAAAGGCATTGGCTGCGCGAGTTGTCATGGACGCGTGGATCAAATGCCGCTCACCGAAAAAGTACAACCGCTCTACATGCGCTGGTGTCTCGACTGCCATCGTGCGCCGGAACATCACCTGCGTCCAACGAGCGAAGTTTTCAACATGGGTTACGAAACGCCTACAAATCAAATCGCGCTGGGACACGCGCTCATCAACCAACAGCACGTCGCCGTCGAAGGCTTGTCCGATTGCTACACATGCCACCGATGAACCAACAGCCCTGGCGCAGTCTCGATGAATTCGCGGACACTCCCGAATTCCGCGAATGGCTGCACCGTGAATTTCCACCGTTTGCATCGGAATGGCCGAATGATGTGAACCGCAGGCATTTTCTGAAATTGATGGGCGCTTCCTTCGCGCTGGCTGGTTTGGGTTTAAGCGGATGCACGCGGCAGCCTTTGGAAAAAATCGTGCCATATGTGAAACAGCCGGAAGAGCTCGTCCCCGGAAACGCGCTTTATTTTGCCACGGCGTTGACGCTCGGCGGCTATGCGCGCGGCGTGCTCGTGGAAAGTCACGAAGGCCGTCCGACGAAAATTGAGGGCAACCCTGAACACCCGGCCAGCCTGGGCGCGAGCGACGTGTTCATGCAGGCGGAAATTCTCAACCTATACGATCCTGACCGCTCAAAATCAGTGCTGCATGGAAACGAAGTTACGACGTGGGATGACCTTCTCGCCGTCGTCGCGGCTGAACGCGCGAAGTGGACAGCCAATGCCGGCACGGGTCTGCGTCTGCTCACGGGTTACGTGACTTCTCCGACGTTGCTCGATCAAATCGCCGCGCTGTTAAAACAATTTCCCGCCGCGACATGGCACGCGCACGAACCGCTCGCACCGCTTCACGCCACTACTTTCTACGATCTCGCGAAAGCCGATGTGATTGTTTCAATCGGCAACGACTTTCTTGGACCTGGCCCGGCGCAGTTGAAATACACACGCGACTTTGCCAGCCGTCGCCGCGCCACGAATGAAGCCGCGAACTTCAATCGCCTCTATGTCGCCGAGAGCACCCCGACGAATACCGGCGCGCGGGCCGATCATCGTTTCGCGCTCGCGCCACAGGCATTGCGCGATTTTGGTTTAGCCATCGCCAAGGGAAATGCGCACCCGAAATCAAGCGCCACTGTGTTGGACGATTTGCGAAAACATGCAGGCAAAAGTTTGATTCTCGTCGGCGATTCGCTGCCAGATGAGCTTCACCAATTCGCGCGCGCCTGGAATCAGCCGCTGCAAATCGCTCAGACGACGGTGTCAAACGTCAAGTCGTTTGCAGAACTCATTCGCGACATCGAGGGCGGAAAAGTTGAAACGCTCATCATCCTCGATGGCAATCCCGCTTACGACGCCCCGACGGATTTCGAGTTTGCGAAGAAGCTCGCGGGTGTTCCGCTGCGAATACGTCTTGGATTGCACGAAGACGAAACTTCGGCGCTTTGTCAGTGGCACATTCCTGCGGCGCACCCACTGGAAACCTGGAGCGACGCGCGGGCCTTTGACGGAACGGCGACCATCATGCAGCCACTCATCGAGCCGCTCTACGACGGCAAATCCGTGCACGAACTTCTCGCCGCGCTCACTGGCAATGTGCTCACGAGCGGCTATGAAATAGTGCGACGCTTCTGGCAAGTGCAACATCCGGACGATGACTTTGAAAAGTTCTGGCGGAGATCGTTGCACGACGGAGTGGTCGCGGAAACCGCCAATCCATTTCAAGTTTTGCCAGCGGTTTCTCCGAACGCGAAACCTGAAGTTGAGAAGCCCGCGAATGGCGCGGTTGAACTTCTTTTCCTTGCCGATCCGCATATTCAAGACGGACGATTCGCCAACAACGCATGGCTGCAGGAGCTGCCGAAACCTTTCACCAAACTCACTTGGGATAATGCCGCGCTGATTTCTCCCGCCACAGCGCGTCGGCTCAATCTCGCGAACGAGGACGTGGTTGAGTTGAAATTTCGCGGTCGCTCCGTCCGCGCCCCGATCTGGATTTTACCCGGTCAGGCGGATGATTGCGTCACGGTGCATCTCGGTTATGGACGCACGAAGGCGGGCAACGTTGGAAACAATCTTGGGTTCAATGCGTATGCGCTGCGCACCGCCGCCGCGCCGTGGGGCGGATCGGGTTTGGAAATTGTTAAAACCGGCGAACACCATCCGCTCGCCACGACGCAACAACATCAGAGCATGGAAGGCCGCGACCTCATTCGCGTCAGCACGCTCGCCGAGTTTGCAAAAAGTCCCGAAGTCATCGCGCATCTCGGCGAAGCGCCACCAACCGCCAGCGAATCGCTTTATCCGACGGTAAAATATAGCGGCCACGCCTGGGGCATGGCGATCGACTTGGGCGCTTGTGTTGGTTGCAACGTTTGCTCCATTGCCTGCCAGGCCGAAAACAACATCCCTGTGGTCGGTAAAGAAGAGGTCGCGCGCGGACGCGAAATGCATTGGATTCGGGTGGATAATTATTTCCATGGCAGTCCAGAAACTCCACGAATTCATTTTCAACCAGTGCCCTGCATGCATTGTGAAAACGCGCCGTGCGAGCTTGTTTGTCCGGTAGCCGCCACGGTGCATAGCTCCGAGGGGCTCAACCAAATGATTTACAACCGTTGTGTGGGCACACGCTATTGCTCGAACAACTGCCCTTACAAGGTCCGGCGATTCAACTTTCTCGAATATGATCGCAATAAGTTTGAGAACGCGCCAGTCCTCAAATTATTGCGGAACCCCGACGTCACCGTCCGCACTCGTGGCGTTATGGAGAAATGCACGTACTGTGTGCAAAGGATCAATCGCACTCGGATCGACGCGGAGAATCAGAACCGTTCGATTCGGGATGGTGAGATTGTGCCCGCGTGCGCGCAAGCTTGTCCCGGCCAAGCCATCGTCTTTGGGGACATCAATGACCCGCAAAGCCGTGTGTCCAGGCTGAAGGCATCGCCGCTGAACTATGATTTGCTCGCTGAATTAAACACCCGCCCGCGGACGACCTATCTCGCGAAGCTCCAAAATCCCAACCCGGAGCTGAAAGAACCGTGAACACGCCCGAGCATCCAGTCGTCGCGCCCGGTTACGACAGCGAATCGGTGACGAAAAAGATCGCCGACGTGGTTTTGATTCGCCCGGTGACGCGCGGATGGCTGGCCGGGCTGGCTGTGGCGTTCGCCTTACTGATGATGATGAACTTCGCCATCGGCTGGCTGCTGATGCGCGGTGTCGGCGTTTGGGGCGTGAATATTCCCGTTGCGTGGGGTTTTGCCATCGTCAACTTCGTGTGGTGGATCGGCATCGGACATGCCGGGACGTTTATTTCAGCGATACTGCTCTTGCTTCACCAGGATTGGCGCACTTCGATCAATCGTTTTGCCGAGGCGATGACATTGTTCGCGGTGGCGTGCGCGGGAATGTTTCCGCTGCTGCACCTTGGCAGACCATGGGTGTTCTATTGGCTGCTGCCGTATCCCGACACGATGGGGCTTTGGCCGCAATGGCGCAGTCCCCTGGTTTGGGATGTGTTCGCGGTTAGCACGTATCTCATCGTCTCGCTCACCTTCTGGTATATCGGATTGCTTCCTGACTTGGCAGCGATGCGAGATCGCGCATTGCGAAAACCGGTTCAACTCATCTATGGAATCATGGCTTTAGGCTGGCGCGGGTCGGCGCGGCATTGGAAGCGCTTTGAAATGGCGTATCTGTTGATGGCGGGACTAGCCACGCCCTTGGTCCTTTCCGTCCATAGCGTCGTCTCTCTGGATTTCGCGGTCGCGATTGTGCCCGGCTGGCATTCGACCATTTTCCCGCCTTATTTTGTCGCGGGCGCAATATTCTCAGGATTCGCGATGGTTCTCACCTTGGTGATCCCCGTCCGCAAAGCCTACGGCCTGCAGGATTTCATCACGCTGCGACATTTGGAAAATTGCGCCAAGATCATGCTCGCGACAGGCCTGATGGTCGCGCACGGCTACATCACGGAGCTGTTCATGTCCTGGTATAGCGACGATCAGTTCGACATTTACATGACCCTGAACCGGATGTTTGGGCCTTATTGGCCCGCCTGGTGGCTGTTGATGTTTTGCAACATTCTAGTTCCGCAAACGCTCTGGTTCCAAAAGGTTCGCACCAGTCCGCTGATCCTTTTTGTCGTCGCCTTGCTGGTAAACGTCGGAATGTGGACCGAGCGTTACGTGATCGTGGTGACGAGTTTGCACCGGGATTACATGCCGTCAGCATGGGGAATGTTCCATGGCACGCGCTGGGATTGGATGACTTTGATCGGTTCGTTTGGGCTTTTTCTGTCACTCTTATTTTTATTTTTGCGGCTGCTGCCCGCCATTTCGATCAGCGAAATGCGCAAGCTAGTCAGAGAAAAAGCGGAGGCAAACAAATGAACGCCCCGCTCTACGGTCTTCTCGCCGAATTCGAGACCCCGGAGAAACTGCTCGCAGCCGCTCAGCAGGCCCACGCGCTGGGCTATCGGAAGATGGACGCCTACAGTCCGTTTCCTGTTGAGGGACTGACGGAGGCCATTGGTTTTGAGAAAACGCGTGTGCCTCTCGTTGTTCTGTTGGGAGGGATCACTGGCGGCGTAACGGCTTACGGAATGCAATATTATTCGGCGGTTCGAGATTACCCGCTGAATGTCGGTGGCCGGCCTTTGCACAGTTGGCCAGCGTTTGTTCCAATCACATTTGAACTCACGGTGCTTTTCGCCGCGCTCGCGG
Source organism: Candidatus Acidiferrales bacterium (assembly GCA_038227545.1). Classification (GTDB taxonomy): domain Bacteria; phylum Acidobacteriota; class Terriglobia; order Acidiferrales; family UBA7541; genus Acidiferrum. The sequence continues at coordinate 13,675 of JBBRPU010000002.1, read as the reverse complement.
CGGTGTTCGGGATGCTGCTGATGAACGGGCTGCCGAAGTTGTATCACCCTGTTTTCAACGTGCCGGAGTTCAAACTGGCCAGTCAATCGCGCTTCTTTCTTTGTCTTAAGTCAAGCGACGAGCAATTCCGCCTCGCCGAGACGCGGCAGTTCCTGGAAACGCTCGGGGCGTTGGCTGTGCGGGAGGTGGGACGATGAAATGGGCACTCGTGCTTTTGTGCTGTGTTTTGTGTTCCTGCCGGCGTGGCATGATGGATCAACCGCGCACCAAGCCGCTGGCCGAGAATGATTTCTTCGCGGATGGCAGCGGCGCACGGCCCATTCCGGCGCATACCGTGGCGCGTGGGCATCTCGATGAAGACGATGCGTTTTTTACCGGCATGACCAACGGCCAACTGGTCGCCGCGTTCCCGACGCTGCTCACGCGCCCGTTACTCGCGCGTGGCCGGGAGCGTTATGAAATCTTTTGCGGGGTCTGTCACGGATCGGCTGGAGACGGAAAGGGGATAATTGTGCAGCGGGGCTTTCCGCAGCCGCCGTCCTTCCACGAACTGCGGCTGCGCGAGGCTCCCGTCGGACATTTCTTCGACGTCATCAAGAACGGCTACGGCGTCATGTATTCTTATGCTTCGCGTGTCGAGCCAGAGGACCGTTGGGCGATTATCGCTTATATCCGCGCGCTCCAGTTCAGCCAGCGCGCCACGCCTGATGATGTGCCACCTGATGAGCGCGCGAAACTGGACGCGCTCCCCAAATAATGAACTCCACGCTGTCATCACAATTCCAGCAAATCAGACGTAAAGCGCTCCTGACGGCGCTCGCGGCCTCGGTGCTGTGTGTTATCGGCGGCCTTCTTAATCGCCCGCAATTTTTCCAATCGTGGCTTGCAGCATGGGTTTTCTTTGCCGGACTGTCGCTCGGGGCGCTGGTCATCATCATGATGCAAGCGCTCACCGGCGGCGCATGGGGGTTCGTCATCCGTCGCTTGTGCGAAGCGGCGATGATGACGCTGCCATTAGTGGGCATCCTCTTTTTGCCGGTCATCTTCGGCGCGCACGATCTGTTTCCGTGGTCACGCGCCGACGCGCTCGCGACTCACCCAAAATGGGAGCATAAACACGGGTACCTAAATCTCCCGTTTTTCGCGGTTCGCAGCTGTTTTTATTTCGTGGCGCTCAGCGCCTTGGCGTTTTTGCTGCGCCGTTTGTCAATCGGGCGAGACAAAGGTGGGGACTCCGCGCTATCCCCCAAATGGGTACCCCGGTTGAGCGCTGGCGGACTCGTGTTTTACGTGCTTTGCATGAACTTCGCCTCGACTGATTGGGTGATGTCGCTCGAACCGGATTGGTATTCCACGATTTTCGTCGTCATTTTGATGGCGGGCCAATTCCTTTCCGCGTTGGCCCTGATGACCATCCTCCTGGCGCTGCTTGCGAGCCGGGAACCATTTGCCGCCGTGATCACCACGAAACACTTTCACGACCTGGGCAACCTGCTGCTCACATTCGTGATTTTCTGGATTTACGTTTCGTTTTCGCAGTTTCTCATTATTTGGTCGGGCAATTTGCCGAAGGAAATTTCGTGGTATCTTCACCGCAGCTCCGGCGGTTGGAAATGGGTCGCGCTTTTTTTAATGCTTTTCCAATTTCTTGCCCCGGTCGCGCTGCTGCTTTTGCGCACCATGAAACTAAAGTGCGAACGGCTCGGCGTCATCGCGGGTATGATCGTCATCGCCAACGTGGTGAATGTTTACTGGCTCATCGCTCCCGCATTCCATCCGGAAGGCGTCCGGATTCATTGGCTTGATTTCGCGACATTGGCCGCCGTCGGCGGCTTTTGGACCGCAATGTTTCTCTACTTTCTTACACGGCAACCTCTCTTGCCGTTGCAACCCAAGGAGGCTTTGAGTCATGGCTGAGGAATTTCCAAAAGAAACCAGAGACTGCGTGACGGGACCCGAACGGCGCGACATAAATGCGCGCGCCGTTGCCTGGTTCGGCGTCGGACTGATCATTACCTTCGCAGTCATCTTTTTTTCGGTGCGCGGACTGCTAAATCATTTCAGCGAGCAACAGCGCAAGAATGCGGTAGTGAGCCACATCAGCGTCGTGTCGGCACTGCCGCCCGAACCAAGATTGCAATCCAATCCCGCGAGCGATCTGGTGCGTTTCCAAAAAGAGGAATCTGCAAGTTTGAATAGCTACGGCTGGATCGATCGGCGGGCTGGCGTTGTGCGGATTCCGGTGGAACGAGCCATGGACATTCTCGCGCAGCGTGGTTTGCCTACGACACCGATCAGTTCCGGGAAGACGCCACTTCAGATGCGACAGGAAAAGGCAAACGTGGAGAAACCGTCGCTATGAAAATGCGCACGACCCAGTCAGCTTCGGCGAAACTTGCAAGTATGATGATGGCGGGATTGATGGTTGTCGCCGCTCACGGTCAGAATCCGCAGAACGTACTCTCCGCCAAAGTCGGGATTGACCAGAAGCTGAATGCGCAAGTACCGCTCAACCTAAAGTTCCGCGACGAGGGTGGCCGGCCCGCGCGGCTGGGCAATTATTTCGGCGTTAAGCCGGTGATTCTCGTGCTCGCTTACTACGAATGCCCGAACTTATGCACGCTTGTCCTCAACGCGGCGCTGACCAGCGTACAGGATTTGAAGCTTGAAGCAGGCAAGGATTTTGAAATTGTCGTCGTCAGCTTCAATCCGCGGGAGACAGCGGCGCTCGCGGCAGCAAAGAAACGAACTTACACCCAGCGTTATGCCCGTCCAGGAGGCGCGAGCGGTTGGCACTTCCTCACGGGGGACGAACCGGCTATCGCCCAACTCGCGGAAAGCGTTGGCTTCCGTTACGTCTTCGATTCGCCGACGAAACAATACGCGCATCCGAGCGCAATCATGGTGCTCACACCCGAAGGCAAAATCTCGCGCTATTTCGCTGGCATCGAATATCCGCCCAAAGACCTGCGGCTGGCGCTGGTTGAGGCGTCGAACCGCCGCATCGGTTCGCTCACCGACCAACTTTTTCTATTCTGTTTCCACTACGATCCTCTCACTGGGAAATACGGTGTAGCGATCATGCGCGTAATACGGGTTGCTGGCTTCGCGACCGTCTTTGCGCTCGGAGCATTCATTATCATCCATTTGCGCCGTGAGCGCCAGGGAGGGCGTCCTCCTGACGCGCCTGACAAACAGTACGCTACCGCAGAAAGTCCCGCGATTCATCGCTTCCCAGAATGAAACCATGCACCGTTTGATTTCATTTCTATTTCCTGAACAGGCGTCAAACCTTGCGGCTGGGGTGGATTCGATTTTCTTTGCTCTCGTTGCGCTCTGTGGCGCGGTGACACTACTGGTGATGGTGCTCATCCTATTCTTTTGCATCCGGTACCGACGCGGTTCTGAAGCATCGCGCGCGGGAAAGAAACTGTCGTCAGGATTATGGGAAACCACCTGGACAATCATTCCCCTGCTCATTTTTATCGGCATCTTTATATGGGCAGCCCAGGCTTATTTTCACATGTTAACGCCGCCCGCCGACACTGTGTCGACTTACGTCGTCGCCAAACAATGGATGTGGAAAATCCAGCATGGGGATGGGCGACGCGAAATTAACGAATTACACATCCCGGTGGGCCAGGCGGTGAAGCTGGTCATGACTTCGGAAGACGTCATCCATGATTTCTTCGTGCCGGCCTTCCGCACGAAACAGGATGTTGTTCCAGGCCGCTATACCACCATCTGGTTTACCCCAACCAAGCCCGGAAAATATCATCTTTTCTGTTCACAGTATTGCGGTCTCAACCACGCCACGATGGGCGGTTGGATTTACGTGATGGAGCCGGAAGATTACGCGTGCTGGCTCGCACGGGGGAACGCGCCGATCTCGCTCGCGGCACAGGGTGAGCGCGTGTTTCACACGCTCGGTTGTAGTGGATGTCATGCGGAGAATTCCAAAATCCACGCGCCGCTGCTCGACGGTATTTACGGCAAGCCAATTCCGCTTTCCGGCGGCACGGTGGTCATCGCCGATGATCAATATTTGCGGGATTCGATTCTTTTGCCGATCAAACAGATCACCGCGGGTTACGAACCGCTGATGCCGACGTATCAAAACCACATTAGCGAAGAAGACCTCACCGCGGTTATCGCGTATCTGAAATTCCTGGGAACCGCCGAAAGGAAAAACCGATGATTGCTGAAACTTGTGTGCTTCCGATAAAGGTTGAGCCGGCGGAGAACTATCTCAACGCCGAGCACTCGATTCGCTCCTGGCTGCTCACGACCGATCACAAGCGGATCGGTCTGCTCTACATGGTGTCCATCACACTGTTCTTTTTCGTCGGCGGCGCGGCGGCAGCCCTGATGCGCATCGAATTGCTCACACCGCGGGCTGACCTCGTGACTTCGGCGACTTACAATAAACTCTTCACTCTCCATGGCGTGGTCATGGTTTGGTTTTTTCTTATTCCTTCAATTCCGACCGTCCTCGGCAATTTTCTCGTTCCAATGATGATCGGCGCGCGGGACGTGGCCTTTCCCCGGCTGAATCTTGCGAGTTGGTATTTGTTCATGGGGGGTGGAGCGCTCACCCTCTGGTCCATCGTCGCAGGCGGTGTGGATACAGGATGGACATTCTATACACCTTATTCAAGCACCTATGCAAATGGCCATGTCATCGCGATGGCGACCGGAATATTTATCGCGGGTTTCGGTTCCATTGCCACGGGGTTGAATTTCATTGTCACCATTCACAAGATGCGCGCGCCGGGACTGACCTGGTTTCGGCTGCCGCTGTTCATTTGGGCGATTTACACCACCAGTCTCATCCTGGTCCTGGCCACACCCGTGCTTGCCATCACATTGGCGCTGATGGCTCTTGAACGAATCTTCGGCGTCGGCATTTTCAACCCGGCCATGGGCGGCGATCCACTTCTGTTCCAGCACCTCTTCTGGTTCTATTCACATCCCGCCGTTTACATCATGATTTTGCCTGGAATGGGAGTCGTCAGCGAAGTGATCCCGTGCTTCGCGCGCAAATCCATGTTTGGCTACCGTTACGTCGCCTATGCCACCGTGGCCATTGGCGTGTTTGGATTTCTGGTCTGGGGACATCACATGTTCGTGTCCAGCCAGTCGATTTATGCAGGAATGATTTTTTCGACGTTAAGCTTCCTGGTATCCATTCCGTCAGCGATCAAGGTTTTCAACTGGACCTCCACGCTCTATAAAGGGTCGATCACATTCCAGACGCCGATGCTTTATGCGTTCGGATTTATCGGATTGTTTACCGTCGGCGGGATGACCGGTTTGATTCTCGCAGCGCTGGCGGTTGATGTTCATTTGCATGACACCTACTTTGTGATCGCGCATTTTCATTACATCATGGTTGGTGGAGCAGTGATGGGGTATCTCGGCGGCCTGCATTTCTGGTGGCCCAAAATAAGCGGTCGCATGTATTGCGAATGGCTGGCTAAGCTCTCGGCGGCGACAATCTTTCTTGGGTTCAATTTGACGTTTTTCCCGCAGTTTATTCTCGGTTATCTCGGTATGCCACGACGCTATCCCGTTTATGCGCCCGAATTCCAGGTTCTCAATGTGCTCTCGACCGCAGGCGCGTCCATTCTTGCCGTCGGCTATCTCTTGCCGCTCGCGTATTTGCTGTGGTCGTTGCGCTACGGAAAACCAGCAGGCAGGAATCCATGGCAGGCCACGGGATTGGAGTGGACCACCCAATCGCCTCCGCTTCGCGACAATTTTGAGACGCCGCCGGTCGTGACCCGGGAACCGTATCAATACGATGCCCAAGCTGCGGAATTGGAAGCCGCGAATCATGGCTGATCTTTCCGTAATTCAATCGGCCACGCACGCGCCTCAATTCGACGACGCGGCGCAGCAGCGCGAGGCGGCGACGTTCGGGATGTGGGTTTTCCTCGCAACCGAAGTCCTGTTCTTCGGCGGAATGTTTCTTGCCTACACTGTCTATCGCCTTGCCTACCCGGCGGCATTTGCCGAAGCCAGCCGTCACACCTTAATCGCCGTTGGAGGCACGAATACTGCCATCCTCCTCATCAGCAGCGCGACAATGGCTTTCGCGGTGCGTGCCGCGAAAGAAAGGCAACGCGCCACCCTCGCATGGCTGTTGTTGGCCACCGGTGCCCTCGGCGCGCTTTTCCTTGGGATCAAAGGCTTCGAATACGCCCATGAAGTGTCCGAGCATCTTCTACCGGGGCGAAACTTTCATTTTCAAGGGCCACATCCCGACCACGCTCAAATGTTCTTTTATATCTATTTCCTCATGACCGGAGTTCATGCGTTTCATCTCACCATCGGAGTCATTCTGATTGCCTGGTTTGCCTTGCGAGCGTGGAAAACAGACGCGTTTGCAAAGAATGACACGGCTGTGGAACTGCTGGGCCTTTACTGGCACTTCGTGGACATCGTCTGGGTCTTTTTGTTCCCATTGATCTACCTGGTGAACCGACATTGATGAAATCCATTTCCGCCACCGCCAAAAATCTTCTGACTATGGGCGCGCTCCTCTGCCTGCTAGCGCTTACCATCGCGCTCGCCTACATCGACCTTGGCCCGTTCAACGTTATGGCGGCGATAAGCATCTCAGCCGCCAAAGCTTTGCTCATTCTTCTATTTTTTATGCAACTGCGCGGCAGCAACCGTTTGATCTGGCTGGCCGCCGCCACCGGCTTCTTCTGGCTCGCCATCATGTTCGCCCTATCGATGAGTGATTTTATGACCCGCCATTAACTCATGACACTACAAACCCTTCAATGTCCTCGCAGGTTATGAAATCGCCACAATCCAAACATTGGTTTCGCGGCTTTTCACACGTCCTGGCCGCCTTGTTTAGCAATGCTTCCCATTTCCATCGCGAATGGTTCGAACGGAAGGCCGATCATTCCGCGAAGGAAAGCATTCAAGGACGCTGGCAAGGCGAATGGCTGAGCGACGCCAACGGCCATCACGGGCAGGTTAAGGGAATTCTCGCGGAACTGGCGCCCGGCCAATACAAAGCCAGCTTCTACGCCACCTACGCAAAGTTCCTGCGCGTCTGCTATAGCGTCACGCTCAACGCTAACGATGACGGCGGCCGTACTAAACTCAAATGCGATGCCGATCTCGGTCAATTGGCCGGAGGCATCTATTACTATGAGGGCGAAGCGACACCGACCGATTTCAAATGCGAATATCGGTGCCAATATGATCACGGAACCTTCCAAATGAAACGTCCTGATTCAAATAACTCATGAATATTAAACTTGATGGCAAACGCGCGCTCGTCACCGGCGGAAATTCCGGCATCGGCGCGGCCATCGCCCTGGCTCTCGGCGCTGCCGGGGCGAAAGTGGCGATCAACTACGTGTCCCACCCGGAAACTGCGGATGAATTGGTCCAGACCATTGGGAAAAATCAAGGCGTGGCTATTGCCATCGAAGCCGACGTTTCCGATCCAGGCGAAGTAGCCAAAATGTTTGAGCACATCGACGCAGCATGGGGAGGCATCGACATTCTCGTTAACAATGCCGGGATCGATGGCGAACGGGCGTTAAGTTGGGAAGCTGACCTTGCCTCGTGGCGAAAGGTGCTCGATGTAAATTTATTTGGAGCCTTTTACTGCGCTCGCGAAGCGCTCAAACGCATGGTTTCGCAAAAGAGCGGTGTGACGCTCAACCTCAGTTCGGTGCATGAGGAGATAGCGTGGTCTGGCTATAGCGCCTATGCGGCCAGCAAAGCAGCCGTCAGCATGTTAACCAAGACTTTGGCTCAGGAGGGCGCGCCTTACGGAGTGCGTGTTCTGGCAGTGGCGCCCGGTGCAATCAAAACGCCGATTAACCGGTCCGTTTGGAGTGATCCGGGGAGTTTGACGGATCTGCTCGAAAAGATTCCCCTGAATCGGATCGGCGAACCGGAGGATATTGCCCGCATGGTCGTATTCCTGGTGTCGGACGCCGCTTCCTATGTCACTGGGCGGACGATGTTCGTGGACGGGGGTATGACGGATTACCCCAGTTTCGCGCATGGTGGTTAATTTTTGATGGATTGAAAACCAAATTATGAACACTACAAATGGCCCGGCCCCCGGCAAACCCGGCATCGCGCCACGCTGGACTTCCAGCGCCAAGGACGGGATCGGCACGGCTTACGCCACCAGTTCCAAAGTCTGGTTCACTCTGAGCCACGGCATTGTCAATGAACTCTACTTCCCTCACGTTGATTCGCCGAACACGCGCGACCTTGAGTTTCTGATCACAGATGGCGAAACGTTCTGCCACGAAGAAAAGCGGGATCTCGATCATCACACCGAATGTCCCGAAGAAAATGCCTTGCTTTATAGGCTTACGAATACGGAACGATCTGGACGTTACCGAATCATCAAGGAAGTCATCGGAGAACCGCATTCCTCCGTGCTCTTGATCAACACGCGACTGGAAGTTACAGATCCTACCTTGAGCGGCAAGTTGCGCCTCTTTATCCTGCTCGCGCCGCATTTGAAAGGCACGGGTCAAAATAATTCTGCGCGCTGGCATCATGCCGGTGGCAGAAAGCTGATCCACGCCTATCGCGAAGACATCCATCTGGTTTTAGGCTGCAATCCGGATTTTACCCGTCGATCCGTCGGATACGCCGGATCGAGCGATGGCTGGCAGGATCTAATGGATAATTTTCAGATGGATTGGGAATTTGATCGCGTTGACGATGGCAACATCGCGCTCCTCGGAGAGGTTGACTTGTCCAAAGGACTGAGTTTCACCGTCGCGGTCGCTTTTGGTTTCAGCGCGCAAAGCGCTTCGACGCAGCTTCTGCAAGCTCTGGCTACGAACTTTTCGCAACAGCGCGAAAAGTATATCACCCAGTGGCAGCGCACTCGAATGGAAATCGATTTAAGCGCCAATACTCAGGATGGTGCTTCGCTGGCGCGCTTGAGCCAATGCGTTTTACTCGCCCATGAAGACAAGGGCTTTCCCGGTGCGTTTGTGGCTTCACTGAGCATTCCCTGGGGTGAAACGAAGGACGATCAAGATCGAGGCGGTTATCATCTGGTCTGGACGCGCGACATGGTGCAGACGTCCACCGCCTTGCTTGCCTGCGGCGAAACCGAGTCCCCGCTCCGAGCCTTGATCTGGCTGGCTTCGATTCAGGGAGAAGATGGCGGGCTGCCGCAAAACAGTTCCATCTCGGGGAAACCCTATTGGAAGGGCATTCAGTTGGATGAGGTGGCCGTTCCCATTCTGCTCGCATGGCGATTGCAAGGCGCCGGCGCTCTCCGTGAATTTAATCCGTGGACCCTGGTTTCACGAGCTTCACTCTATTTGATCCAGCATGGCCCGGTGACGGCGCAGGAACGCTGGGAGGAAAACTCCGGCTACTCCCCGTCAACGCTGGCTGCCATGATTGCCTCCCTTGTGTGCGCCGCGGAATTTGCGCGCCAGGCAAAGTACGAGGTGGCCACGCAATTTCTTTTGGACTACGCGGACTGGCTGGCCGCGCATGTAGACGAATGGACGGTTACCACTCGGGGCGACCTTGTTCCCGGAAAGCCGCGCCATTACATCCGGATTACGCCTGCCGACCCGGATAATCCGGTGGAAGAGTCCAACCCGGACGGCGCTGATCTCAATGTGGCCAACGGGGGCGGCATTCATCCGGCACGCAACATTGTCGGCGGAGATTTTCTGCAACTGGTCCGGCTTGGCGTGCGCGATCCGAACGATCCACTGATCATCGACTCTTTAGTGGTGCTCGATCAAACTCTGAAACGTGATCTTCCCCAGGGGTCATGCTGGCGACGCTATAATTTCGATGGCTACGGCCAGAAATCGGACGGCAGCGCGTTCGACGGAACTGGGGAAGGACGTTCGTGGCCCATCCTAACTGGTGAACGAGGACACTACGAACTCGCCGCCGGCCGCGACCCATTGCCTCTCATCGGTGCGATGGAAAACTTTGCAAACGCAGGCGGTATGCTGCCCGAGCAACTCTGGGATGCGAAGGACCTGCCGGATGGAAAAATGATACGTGGTGGCCCCAGTGGATCGGCCATGCCGTTGTGCTGGGCGCATGCGGAATATCTGTCGTTGGTTCGAAGCCGCAAAGACGGAGTTTGCTTTGACCGGCCGGAACCGGTTTACCAGCGCTACGTGAAATCCAAAACGGGAAGTAATATCGAAATGTGGACGTTCGCTCACCAGCTTCAACGAATCCCCAAAGGCAAAACTTTGCGCATAATTACTGCGCTACCGGCGAGGATTCACTGGACTTTTGACGACTGGGTCACCATCCATGACATCGAAACCCGCGATACTGAGGTGAACTGTTGGTTTGCTGATTTGCCCTCGGAAAAATTGGGCCGGGACGCTCGGATTATTTTCACCTTTTTGTGGAAGGAAAATTGGGAAGAAAAGAATTTCCAGGTGAGCATCGTCTGAAAATTCATTCATTCCTGCTCCATTGTGCATACGCCGATTGTCAGTGCGATATTCATTGCTTCACTTGCGGAAATGTCATTCGGCAGTGTGATACTCAACGCCTCGTTGGGGCGTATCGGGAAACGGTTGCGCTTTTCGGACGGTCTGGTCGGAATCATCGCCGCCCTGGGCGCGGACGTGCCCGAGTATTCATCCGCGATTATAGCGCTTTGGTCGAATCATCATGACCTCGGTCTTGGAGTTGTGTTCGGATCGAACATATTCAATCTCGCGTTGCCGCGTTCTGGTTAATCGGCATGAAGATCATAGCGCTGGCGCTGGCCAGCCAACGGCAAGGATTGAGTCGTTATGGCGGTGGGATCCTGGTGGCGCTCTATCTTATATTTGCGGCAATCATTATCTTTTGGAACTGAAAACGAATCTTTCGATTAAATGGGAAGTTAAATTGGCGGAAACCTAACATGTGGATCATCAACCTGCTCCTCCTTTTCGTCCCCGCTTCCTTGGCCCTGGCCTATTGGATGCATGCGGGAGCAGTGTGGGTTTTTCTAACGGCCATCCTTGCCATTATTCCGCTAGCGAACCTCATTCGGCGCGGTACGGAACAACTCGCTCACCGGGCCGGCCCGGCCATCGGCGGCTTGCTGAACGTGACCTTCGGCAACATGGCTGAACTTATTTTGGCAATCTTCGTCCTAAGGGCCGGCAAGGGTGATGTCGTCAAAGCCCAGCTCACCGGATCAATCATCGGGAACAGTCTGTTGGGCCTCGGATTGGCCATATTAGTGGGAACTTGGAATCGTGAAAAGCAGGTTTTTAAGCGCGAACGAGCCGGTTTGCTTTCCAGTTTGTTGATTCTCTCCACGGTGGCCCTTCTATTGCCAGCGCTCTTTGACTATACAGAACGAGGCATTCTTGCCACCCCAAACCCAGCCAAGCTCGATGAACGGTTGAGCCTTTGCGTCTCAGTGGTCCTCATCCTGGTTTATGTGGCGAATCTTCTCTATACCCTCGTCACTCATCGCGACGTCTTTGCATTTGAAGAGTCGAAGGAAAAGCCAATCTGGTCGCTCTGGAAATCGATCGGTATTCTGGTGCTGGGAACGGCGGCTATCGCCGTCGAAGCCGAGCTAATCTCTGGATCGCTCGAACAAACGTCTGAGCGCCTTTCGGTTTCCTCCTTTTTTCTTGGCATCACGATTTTGGCGGTGGTGGGCAACGCGGCCGAATATGCGGCCGCGATCTATTTCGCGCGCAAAGATCAAATGGGAATGGTCATGAGTATCACCGTTGGTTCGACCGTTCAGGTGGCTCTGTTGGTGGCCCCTTTGCTGGTGTTGATTTCCTTTCTAATTGGGTCGCCCATGAATCTGGTTTTTTCCAATCCGCTTGAGCTGATCGCCATTGCCACGGTTGCCTTTGCGGTGAATTCGATTTCACAGGACGGCCAGACGACCTGGTTTGAAGGATTGCTCCTGGTGGCTCTATATCTATTGTTTGGAATAGCCTTTTTCTTCGCGACTCCAGTCGGGAATTCGCACGGACTATAAGATAAATGATTCCACGAAATGCGTCGCGCTTCGTGCGGGCGCCAGACGGACGTGCTTGCAAAACGACAGCGCCCTCAAAATAGATTTTCTTGGCATGCAGCGAATTCAGTTACTTTGGAACAACCTCCGTTCGAGCCTTTGGTTCCTTCGCCCGGCTCAGGCGCCGGGCTTTACCAACGCGCGCACGACGTGTTTGAGCGTCAAGCCCTGGGCCAGGATGGAAAAGATGACCACAACGTAAGTCACGCCAAGCACAATTTCCCGTTCGCGACTTGGGGGCAACGATAACGCCAGCGCCACCGAGATGCCGCCACGCAAACCGCCCCAAGTCATAATCGTGACCGTGCCGGGCGTGAATTCGCGCCAGTGGCGAATCACAGTCACTGGAATCACTACGCTCACCCAGCGCGCCAGGAGAATCGCCGGAATAGCCAGCAGGCCTACGATGAATAGCTCGCGCGTGAAGGCCAACACCAGAATCTCCATCCCGATCAGCACGAAGAGCAGCGCATTCAAGATTTCATCGATCAGCTCCCAAAACGAGTCGAGGTTTTTGCGGGTTGTTTCGCTCATGGCGAACTGGCGGCCGTGGTTACCGATGAACAGTCCCGCCACCACGACTGCAATGGGACCGCTGACATGAATCACTGCGGCGAGCGCATAGCCGCCCATCACAAGCGCCAGAGTTAGCATCAGTTCCACCCGGTAGTTGTCCACACTCTTCAACAGACGATAGGCGATCCATCCCATGACGAAGCCGAACAGCGCGCCGCCCCCCGCCTCTTTGAGGAACAAGAACCCGATGTGGCCGGCTGAGGCATGTTACCCCGTCACAACGATCTCGCCCAGGACGATGAATACCACCACGCCGATGCCATCGTTGAACAGTGAGTCACCGGCGATTTGGACCTCCAAACCCCGCGGCACTTTCGCCTCCTTCAGAATCCCGATGACCGCCACCGGGTCGGTGGGAGAAATCAACGCGCCGAACAGAAGACACCACGTGTAACTCAATTCAACCCCGAACCAGCCGAGCGCAAAATAGATCAGCGTGCCAAAAACAAACAAAGAGATGACCACACCCACGATGGAGAGCGTCGCGATGACGCCTTTGTGCTCGGCCAAGTCGTCAAGATTGATGTGCAACGCCCCGGCGAACAGCAGGAAGGATAGCATTCCCTGCATCAATGTCTGGTCGAAATCGATCTGTCTGAGCAACTGCTTCGCTCCCGCGTGAATCCAGGGGACGTAGTGACCGAAGGCAATCAATCCGAGAGAGAACAGCAGGGCAATTAACATCACGCCGATGGTGGCGGGCAGCTTAAAATAACGGTAGTTCAGGTAGCTGAAAATCGCCGTCAACGAAATGAGGATCGCGATAATTTGGAATACCGTCATCGAATCTGAGGTTAACGCTGTTCCTCTGAGAATGAAAGCGGGCTGGGAAAAGGCATGACTAGGAAAACAGGCAATCTGCCATGCTTGATTCTTGGGTTAAGACCATAGCGCAAGCGACTCGGGCCGTCCACATTTTGAGAGTGGGCTCCTGCAAATGCGGTGCGGCCGAAAAGTTAAGGCATTCTCTTGATCACACACTCGGTCGGTTGAGTGATCGTTAAGGTCGAAATCGTATGAACACCATTGTCATCGCTTGCCGCTTGCCGCCCGCAGCTCGCT
>JBBRPU010000001.1:0-41247 GCA_038227545.1 Candidatus Acidiferrales bacterium | reverse complement strand
GCGAGACGCGCTGCCGTGGAATTGTGCGTTAAAAGCTCTCCATTCAGTCGTGATAATTTTTCGCGCACAGCCTCATGTAGCTGTTCGCTTCCGGAATTCCCAAAGGCCGTATGACGCAATCCGAGAATTTTTTCCACCTGGGTCTGGTCAACTGCGGTGGCTCGTGTCCAATCGTCGAGCGCGCTGTCAACATCTCCCTCAACCAGCCGTACTTCGCCACGCCGCACCAGCGCACGCAAGTTGTTTGGATCTAGCGCCAATTCCTGCTCGAACTCCTTCGCAGCCTGATTTATTTTCCCGGCACCCAACAGCACTTCTCCCAGGGCAACGTGCAGGCCTGGACGCTGGGGAGCAGCCGCCAGCGCATTCTGGAAATGAATCACCGCGGAGGGCCACTCGTTGCTCACCGCATAGCTTTCAGCCAGAAACTGTTCCTTGCGAGACGCATCGGCGGTCCCACTTTCCAGTCGTGCCGCTTCCTGCTTCCCCAGGCGTTCGTAAGCATGGCCAAGCAGGTACAAAATATCCACATCATGCGGGTGCGATTCGAGAGCCTGGCGCAGAGTCGCCACTTGCGCAGCGATGTCGCCTGTTATTTCCTGCGCGGTAGCGAGCCACAGCCAGATCTCCGGTTGTCCGGGCGACGCCTTCAGCGCGGCCTTTAAAAATGGGATAGCTCTCGCGCCATCGCCGGCCTTGCAGTAGTCCACACCCAGGAAAAAATTTGCACCCGCCAGCGTAGGCTTAATTTTCAGCGCCCGGCGGAATTCGTTCATGGCTTCTGGATAGCGATTCTGCTGTTGATACACCAGGCCGAGGTTCATACGAACTTCCGCGAAGTTCGGGGCCAGAGCGATGACTCGCTGGTATTCTCTTTCCGCCGTCGCGTAGTCGTTATCACGCTGCGCTTGCTGTGCCGCGGCGAAATGCGCCTGGATTACCGGATCCCGGACTGGATTCTCAGTGGTTTGCTGGCCCCACGCGGCCGGTATTACGAATCCCAGCGCCAGCGACAGCAACCACATTCTGACCGTAGACATTTGGATCAGCGACATGCGTGAATGGGGGAAATCCGACACTGCATTGATAATACGACGTCTGGCTTTGCTCAAGAGCGCAACACGTGCTACTTCTTTTATTTGATCCGCCGGACCGCCTCGAGGGTAGTGGAATTGGGCGCTCCGGAAACGGTTCTTGACCGAATCAGCGCCTCAAACCAGATGTTTTGGGTACTGCCATCCGCGGCGGTAATCTTCAAAGCGCTCATAAGCTGGCGCCGATTCTCTTCGTCAGCCAGGAAACGTCCGGCCGCTTCTGTGCCTTCTTGCTGCAGGCCCTGCAGCGCCAACACGCTGCCATCGTGCGTGGCGTTGGGCAGCAGAGAGATCGTGGCGTAGTCCTCGCCCATCGTTCCCGTCCAGCGTAAACCTTCATACTGCTGCCGTTCGCCGGGGTGGGGATTCTTGTTCACGAAGAATTTGACGCTTTCGCCGACCACCGTCTCGCTCTCGCGAAAGTTCAGCTTGTCCTGCAGCAGCGTGACCCATGGATTCGACGCCGGGCTTCCGATGAAAATATAATTTTCGTGGTCCAGGTCCCGCATCCTCAAATCGCGGGGGTATCGAACCGACACTTGTGATTGCAGCGGACCCGCCATTTTCAGCAAAGACACGACGTCGGCCACATCGGCATACGAAGTCAAAGTGGAGTTCGAAATGTATTCGCTGATCCGCGAATCGGCTGGGCCCATCTTGCCGGCCGTCGCACCTTTAAAGTCTCGCCGAAGATATTGGTCGAGGGAGCCCGGCTGGCTGGCCAGAATGCGGGACATCCCGTAATTGCTGTCTGCGACGACTATGAGAGTCTGGTGACGCGCGTCGAAGATTTGAGAGAACGGCCAGGGCAACGTAGCATTCGGCGCAGGAGGTGCGGCCATTGCCGCACCCGTCGATCGTCCCGGCAAACTACGATAAAAAAGAGCGGCGCACAGGATTGCCATTACACCACAAAGGACCCATGGCACCATGGCGCGCGACACCCAGGATTTGATGGGCAACACGGCTGGCGCCACGACCGTCGCGGGCGACACGGCTTTCACTACCGTCCGGAACGCCGGAGCGTAAGCACCTTTCGGTATCTCCAGGATTAATGGTTCATTTCGCCCGTCTTCGTTGAAGTATTCATGGAGCTTAAGCCGCAACTGTCGGGCATGCACCCGCACCGAACTGTCTTCCAAAGGACTGTAGTCGGACGGTTTGTGAAATAGGGCGTTGCCGATGTGCTGCTCGGTCAACTCGTGGGCATGCCCGCGGATGGCCTGTTCCGTGACATATTGCAACAAATCCTTTAGTCGGGTGCCCTTTTGAAATGGGGGACTGGAAATAATGCGCTGCACAAGCTGCCAACGTTCATCTGTAAGGAGGTCGGCGGTGTTTGGAGGCTGTGAAACCGAAGTTTGAGCGGAGGCCATGCTGATCAATGCATCTGATTGCATTCAAATAGAGAATTGAATGCATGAATGTTATCACAGCAGGCCCGCAAGTCAATGCGGTAACTCTTTACCTTGCAATACGTTTGAGCGATAACCCAGGTCGATAAGTGCGACAGCCGCAGTGAATCACCGAGACTTCACGTGTGATGCCCTTTCCGTTGGCCCACAAAAAAGCAAACATGCAATAACGCGTCCAACGAGAAAAAGGGGTTGGCGTAGAGCCGTCCGATCGAACCGTCAGCGGCGCGGATCGACGGCTCCTTTAACTGCTTCCGCTGGGTGACCTTTTCTGGCAGATTTGTCGGGGATGCCAGGTTGGCTATCTCGCGGAGCCGCCCCTTTTTCATTACCCGCATGTCATCGCGATACGAAACTAATGCCCCAGAAAAACTTTTCACGACGCCGCTTTATTAAGCAATCCATTACCGGAGGCCTGGTCATTGGGCAAATCGCTAACGGCGTTTTACCGGGGAGCGCCAGAACAACGGAAATGGCTGACGAGGAGAATGGATTGGCGCTGCGAGTCATGGGCGACGCCGCGCACGGTTACCACGTATCGTTTTTGCTTCGCGGCAAGCCTTTTGCCGGGCAGGATCGAGGCGGTGAATTTTCCGGTTTATTCCAGAACGAAGAACGCAGCGTCGAGGACCGCGTGAACGTCTGGAAGGCCACCTCGTGGACCGGAAATTCTACCCACGTCACGCTGACGGGCGAATGCAAACTAACCAACCTGAACACCACGGTCACCGCCAGTATCGATTACCAGGTCGTCACTGAACACGTCGTGCGAAAGAAAATCCGCCTGTGCCAAGCCGATATGCTTCTGGTTTTCTACCAGTTGACAAACCGTCTGGAGCCCCAGGAGCCTCCCGCGAAATTCTGGAGCTTTGACCAACTGAATTGGCGCGGCGAAGCTTTGCGCGAGTATTTCCCCGCCGCCGGATTCCGCACCAGCGGTGGCCTGTGTATCGGCCTGCTGACCGATGCCGGTTTCCGCAATCAGTGGACTCGCATGATCCGCCGCGACGGCAGGCCCGTGAAACCTGCGCCTGCCCGCATACCCGACGTGAATCTTTACTCTGGTTCCCCGGCGGGGCAACAGAATGGCGATGGCGATTTCATTCAGCAAACCTTTGGCGAAGTGCTCGTATCCCCAGAAGGAAGAGAGAAGGCTCAAGCCGTCGCGCTGCCCGACGTTTCTTCCTGGAGGAGGCAGGGCTCAGTCATCCTCCAAGCAAATAGTGGCGTAGCCGCCATCTCAACGCGCAATTCTGAAACTGGCGTGCTCATTCCATTCGCAGCCAGCGGCCCCGCTGTCTACTCCATAAACGTTAAATATCGTGCCACTGCACCTGTGGCCTTTGGGATATGGAATGTGGATGAGCAGTTCCGCAAGATTTCCGAAATCACCTTGTATAACGACGCAGTTCCCGAATCCCCGACGGCCTGGGGCGACTTTCAAACCGAAGTTTTTATGCCCGGCCTGCAAGGCCGCGGTTGCGCCTTATTCATTTCCATGGCCCCTTCGGAGCAAGCTAAGAACGTGGACGCCGAAACTCCCACAAAGATCGAAGTACAAGATTTAAAAGTTCAGCGACTGGCCGGTCACACTGAGCCATATCACCGTTTGGAAATGGGGCGCGCGATCGAAAAAACCATTTTTGTTTTCGCCGATGAAAAAGTTCCCGACACGGTGCGCGGACATCGTCTGGCGAGCCAACTACATCTCGCAGAAGGCCTCGGCTTCCAGGGTGGCGACGCTGAAAAAGTTGTCTACGCCGACGTGATGATGCTTTCCTGGATCGCCGGTCCTGAAAGCTTCCGCCCGGTACTCGCGCCGAGTATCTGGTATTCGGCCGCCGGCGAGATGTATATGCGAGACAGTTTTTTCGCCCTGAATGGCCTTCACAATCGCGAACTGAACGAAAGCGTCTTCAACCTGTGGGCAGAAAATCAGGGAGCGGACGGAGCCATCAACACCCTGGTGGAGCCCAATCTCGCCAACGTGGAGCGTAAATCCAACGATTCGACCCCGCTCTGGTTGCTGTGGGCACTGCTCAATCGCCGTCGTTTCGGCACACGGCTGCCCACGGAGAAATTGCGCAAGGCCGCAGAGTACTGCATCCGCGCCTATGATCCGCGCCGCGAGGGCCGGTGTACCGCGCAATTTGTCATGGGCCAGCTCGACGTGATTCGCTATCCCGAAGGCACTTCCATCATTTGTGAGAATCAGGGCGTGCTGGCGGTCACCTTGCGAGCGATCAAGGAGCTGCGTATTCCCGGCATCAGCGAAACAATTCAAGACGCGCACCTTGCAAAGTCGGAAGAGCTCTATCGCAGCTACTACGATGCAGCTAAAAAGTTCATGCGGCCCGCGCGCGACATTGACGACGCTATCGGTTTCGCGGAAATCTTCCCGGAGTTCCTCTCGTTGTGGCTTTTCCAGCGCAAAATTCTTACCGACGAAATGGTGGTTAACCACCTGGATCGCATTCCGACCATGATGGCCCGTAAGGACTGTCCGTATCCCGCTGAGAACGGCACGGTGCGCCCCATACTCATCGGTTTGCCGGAAGGCGACCAGCCGTGGAGATATTTTACCGACACCTGGCACCCGATGATCAGCGATTCGTTCGCCCGCGGTTACGCGAATCATGGCGCCGATGGAATGTATTACAACGGCGGCAGCTGGATGCGCATTGAAATTTGCGGGTATGTGGCCGGCAAGCTCCACGGATGGACCCGGTGTAAGGAGGCCATCGCCAACCGCCTATGGGCGGAAATTAACATTGATCCGAACTTCCCCACCAGTCAGGAATATATCGCCACCGCTCCTGCTAATCCCTTCTTCGGGTTCCATCGCGTATTCGCCTGGAATTCGTTTGTGTGCCAGGCGCTGGAATTGGCGGGCATGCGTACCCCCGATATGGACCCCGATCACTCCGCAATTGAGAAGATTAATCTGTAAAACGGTATTGATTAGAGGCACCTTAAGTGCACTGCCGGGTCAGGGCAGAGCTCAGAATAATAAAGGAAAGCGTCAGATTGTAACGGGCGAGCGTAATACGGGTGTTAGCTCAGTGAATCACCATGAATTCACGTGTGAGCCCCTTTCCTTCTGCGGTAAATAGGTCGAGTATCCACTCAAATCGTGGCCCTAGTATGAAAGCACTAGGGATGGCAGAGGATCTGCTGTGTGGTATGTAACGTTTTGTTTTCACGATGGTTCAAGGGGTAAGAGTTCAGCTTCGCGACATCTTCTTTGCGTCCATCTAGAGTCGGATCGAACTCCAAGGGGAAAAAATCTGTGAAAAGTCTTATCTGCACATTGATTTTGTTGTTCGCTTCTGCGGCTGGCCTTCGAGCCCAGACCACCAACGGAAACATTCAAGGAACAGTTACGGACCCGAGCGGGTCCGCCGTTGTCGGTGCCAACGTAACCGGTCGGAACCTTGACACCGGCCTCTCCATCGCCACTGTAACCAGTGATGCTGGCCTGTATTCCCTGGCTAACCTTCCTCCAGGACGGTACTCCGTAACCGTGGAAGGGCCGAGCCTCAAGAAGTACACGCGCGAAGGTGTAACCGTTCAGACGGGCAGTACCGCAACGCTTGATGTGGCGATGCAGCTAGGCGGAGTCTCCGAAAATGTCACTGTTACCGCGGATGCCACTCAATTGGATACCGCCACTTCCGACATCGGTGCCACCGTTCAGAATTCCCTCGTTCAGAATCTTCCGCTGGAAGTCTCAGGCACGGTACGCAATCCGGTGCAGTTCATCACTCTGGTTCCCGGCTTCGTGGGTAACGTGGACAATAATCCTGGAAGCAATTCGTCGGACGACTTCAAAGTAAATGGAGGCCAGGAAGGCGGCACGGACATCCTGGTGGATGGCGTTTCGATTTCGCTGGTTTCCCCGAATACTCAGTGGAACAAGGGTGTGTCCACTGACGCAGTTCAGGAATTCAAAGTCCTGCAGAGCAATTTTTCTCCTGAATATGGCCAGTCTGGCGACGGCATTATCAGTCTTACTTTGAAGTCCGGCACCAATAACCTTCATTTCTCTGTTTACGATTACTATCGCAACCGCGCGCTGGACGCCAACAGCTGGACGAACAACACCAACGGTTCCCCCAAGTCCGTCAACACTCAGAACGATTTCGGCGCCACCGTTGGCGGCCCCATTCGCTTCCCACACATTTACAACGGCCGGGATAAGACGTTTTTCTTCTTTGCCTATGAAGGTTTCCGCTTCAAGACTGGCAGCTCCAATTTACGAACCTTCCCGAATGAAGCGCTGCGGGCCGGAGATTTCTCAAGCTTGCTTCCTACAACACAGCTTTATGATCCGGTCACCCACGACCCGATCCCGGGCAACATCCTGACCAACGATCCGAATTACACTCCCAGCACGGTCGTCAGCAATATCCTGGCACTCTTGCCTCCAACCTCGGGCGCCGTCGGTAACAACGTACTCGACACCACCGTTACGAAGACCACCGCTAATCTTTTCGATATCAAGATTGACCACAACTTCTCGGACAAACACAGAATTTCAGGCGGCTTCGATTATGATAATACGAACACTGGTGGCGCCTCCGACCTCGGTCCGCTGTTTGGTTCTACCGGCCCGCAGAACACCCGTTATGCGCGCTTCAGCGACAACTATATATTTTCCCCTTCCGTCGTGAACCAGTTTCTCTTTGGATTCAGTCGCCGCTACCGCGCCGAATTGGCGGGCACCATCGGACAGAACTACCCGGAGAAGATTGGGCTCACCGGCGTGCAGAACACCACATTCCCCTGCGTCAAATTCACCGGTGCTTCCTATGAAAATATTCTGAACAATTGCGGCGACTCGGAATTTGCCGACAACGTTTACCAGATGGATGATTCGGTCAGCTGGGTAAAAGGCAAGCACAACTTTAAATTCGGCGGAGAGCTCCGCATGCTGCAGTTCAACGTGCGTCGCCTCACCCAGGCTTCTGGGGAATTTGACTTCAACGCTCAGGAAACCAGCTTGAATGGAGTCGGTGGAGATCCGTTGGCCAGCGCACTGTTTGGCCTGGTTAACACTTCCACGTTGAACTACGGCGCCTTCAGCGGAGTCCGCTACAAGGACATTTCGTTTTATGCCCAGGACACCTACAAGCTGCGTCCTCGCCTGACCATCAACTACGGGTTGCGCTATGACTTCGACCTGCCAGCCAAGGAAGCGTTTAACCGGTTTTCGGCGGTTGATCCAAACTTGCCAAATCCTGGTGCCGGAGGAATTCCTGGTGCTTACACATATTTCGGAGCAGGCCCCGGGCGGAACGACAGAAGCCGCCCTCAGGATATTTACAAAAAGGCATTCGGCCCGCGCGTAGGGTTCGCATACAGCATTAATGACAAGACCGTGTTCCGCGGCGGCTACGGAATCTTTTATCAGCCTCTTAAAGAAGGCTCCTTCGCCGATCAGGACGGTCTGGGCTTCTTCAACCGCCAGACAATTTCCCCGACAAACGGCGGCCCCATCCAGATTGATAATGGCGTAACCCGGGTTTTCCCGGATTCCGGTCCCTTCACTCCCGAAGGTCAGAACGGGAGCAACGGCGTGATTCTCGTTCCCCGCAACAGCGGACGGCCGGCCGACATTCAGACCTGGAATCTGGATATTCAGCGCCAGATCACCAGCAACCTGATGGTCAGTGTTGCCTACGTGGGCTCAAAGGGGACACACCTTCCGGCCTTGAACATCATTCCCAACCAGGTGAATCCTTCTTTTCTGTCACTGGGCAATGATCTGACCATGGATTCCTCTTGCCTCACCTTGGGCACATGCCCTAACGCAATTGCAGCCGGTATCACGCTGCCTTACGCGGGATTCACCGGACAGATCAATCAATTACTGCGGCCGTTCCCGCAGTATGGCGACTTCGCTCAGGAAGATAACTCTTTCACGCCAGACCGCACCGGCAACTCCACTTATCACGCCATGCAATTACAGGTGGATAAGCGCATGAGCAATGGCCTCAGCTTCCTGGTGTCCTACACCGTTTCGAAGAATCTTACCGATGCCGATTCTTCCGGTCCCGGCGTTTCGGGCTTCATAGGCACCAACGAATTTATCGGACAGAATTCGTACCAGCGTTCGGCGGAAAAGGCCGTCAGCCAACTCGATACGCCTCAGGCCCTGGTGGCCAGCTTTGTCTACGAACTGCCGGTCGGCCAGGGTAAGCGCTTCATGAATCACGGTGGAGTGAGCGATCGGGTGCTGGGCGGCTGGTATGCTTCTACGATTTTGTCCTACAAATCGGGAACCCCCACAGAGGTTTATGCCCAGTGCAACGGAACCGCCGGCGACGTTTTGTTTGCGGGTTGCCACTTTACGGGCGCGGCTCGTGTGAACGTCATCCCAGGCGTCAACCAGACCAATAAGAGTTCAGACTTCAACCCCGAAACGACTCCGTTCTGGAACGCGGCTGCCTTCGCCGTCCCAGACCCCTTGACCTTTGGAAATGAGCCACGCTCCCTGGCCGGCGCCAGAACTTTTGGAAGCCGTAACGAAGACGTCACCTTTGGGAAAAAGACCAGGCTCTTCGGTGAGAAAGCCACCATTGACTTCCGTGCCGAGTTCTTTAACATCTTCAATCGGCACATCTATCAACCCAGCGTCGGTGATCACAAACTAAACGAACCGTTCATTCCCTTGGGAGCGCCCGGCTGTAATGGGCCTGATCAGCATTTCTCCTGCGGGTTCGGATCCATCACCAACGCCAGCGGACCGCGGACCATTCAGTTCGCTTTGAAGATTCAGTATTGAAACGTTGCTTCCTCGGGCTCACGTTCTTAGTGGGCCCGAGTTTTTCTCGCTCGGGTTTCCCGCAAGATGAATCCTCCTAACCGGCGCATTTTTGTAAAAACACTTCTGGCCAGTGCTGCCGGCGTATCTCCGGCTTACGCGGCTCTTCACAGAAGTATTGGCCAACCCCTACTCGTATCAAACGAATCCGCGGGTGATGCTCATTCCATCAGCCTGGATGCGGCGGGGCAGCAGCTACGCATATCTCCTGAGGGCACGCTGCTCGGCTTCCAGAATTTTCTTCGTATCGGTGATGAGTGGAAGCCTTCTACCGTCGCAGCCGTTCCTGTTGTCTCCGGCGCATCTTTCCCTCTGATCTCTCAACGCGTAACGCGCGTCGGCTCGACCGTTCACTGCGATGGCCGGGCCAGTGCTCAAGGACTGGACGGAAGCCCTCTGCCTTACACCTGGAACGCGGAAATCTCTGCGCTGGCCAGCTCAGACAAAGACCAATCCCAGCCATGGGTTCGCTTCCGCACCACTCTCCACCTGCCCGCGCCGCTTAAGCTTCATCAACACGGCGCATTCGAACCGCAAATCATCACCTGGCTCAGTTCCAGCTCCACGCTCATGGAGGGCCAGTCTGGAAGCTGGCGTCGCGTGCTACTCGGGCAACCGACGCGCAACTCTCTCGGCACCGCAGGCAACGACCTGCCCGCTGTTTATTTGCTGGATCAAAACCTCGGCGTCGAAACCATGATGTTTTTTGACATGGACGACATGGGCTGGATGTCCGCGGAAAATCTTCCGCGTTTTTTGGTTTACCGCTGTTCCAGCATTTCGCAGATTGAAAAGGATGGTACGCAACGCCTCGGCATCGGCCTGCTTGCCGATCAGGCCACCGGAGACGTCCTTCCCGCCGGCGATGTCGCCTTCACCTGGTGGCTGTTGCAGCGCCCTCTCACGCGCCTCATTACCGAGCAGGAGGCCGTAACGCGTTGGATGGAAGCGCTGCTGCCACTCTTTGAGGAGAAGCTGTCCTGGCCGCCCTGTGCAACGTCGTGGACCGATTTCGCTGCCGGCACCGTTCGTGACTTGCAAAATAAAGAGGCCACGCAGGCAGAGGCTGATGGACACCGCGGCTTGCGTGCTTATGTAAAGGAAAGCTCGCAAATCTGGAAACAGTCGGGCGACAACTTCGAGCTGATGACCGTAGCCGACGTCCTGTGGCCCTCGCTGCTCTATCTGAAGCTGCATCCTTCGCCTGCGTTGGAAAGCGAATGCCAAGATCTTTTGGGCGACCTGCCCGTTTTTTACAATCCCGAGACCCGGAGTATCAGCAACGATTTTCGCCGTCCCAATAAAGATGAGCGCGCGGACTCCTGGTATCCCTTCGAAAATGGACTCATCAAGTATCCGGCGATCGGTTCTCTCGCCGAATCAAAAGAAATCACCGAGCATTTTCTGAAAGCGTTCTCCACCGCGCAAAAAATGGCCCAGGAGTACAACTATCTCTTTCCAATTTATTATCAGGTCGCCACACTTCGCGCCGAAGGTGCAGGTACCAACTACGCCGTGGGCGGTTTGTACGCCTGGGCCGCCATCCTTGCGCACCGCCTGACCAAACAGGACAGCTATCTCGAGGAAGCACGGCGCGCCATCCGCGTTCTGTACACCGTACCTGCCGATCGCCTGTTTCACGAGCCGCAGGAACTGGCCTACGGCGCGCTGGCCGCGGCGGAACTGGGAATGGTCACGGAAGCGAAATACCTGCTCTATGAGCAACTTCGCATGTTCTATTGGTTCTCGGATCCGAGTCAGAAGTCTCACGAAATTCGCGGCATGGTTCAGGCCGCCGCATCCATCCTGTATCCCGCGTTCAAAGAAAACGTGGAAGCCATCCTGCCGTGGACCGGAATCATGAAACGCGGTGTTGTTTTCGATGGCCTGCTCCGCTTCATGGACCAGCAGCGCCGCAATAACTTTTATTTCTTCGAGAATTGTTCGAAGCCCGGCGAGAAGGGTCCGATGGCTTTCATACCCTTTGAAAATCTTGGCACCCTCGAGCTCGGCGGGCAGACCGGTAACGTCGGCAAGGAAATATACGGCGCGGGCGAAACACTCTGGATGTACCTGATGTTTGAGGCTCTCGGAAAAGTCAACGACCGCGAATTGATGCTCGTCAGTCTTGATTTGCTGGATATCACAGAGGCTAAATCTTTTCCGCCGCAGAATCTGAATTTCATTCTTTTTAATCCCACGCCCGCCGCTCGGACGGCAACCATTACGATCCCCGGCGCAACCCAAGGCTCCGTGCATTTGCGCGCTGATGGCAAAACTACCGGTGAGACCATTCAAATACCTGGCCGTTCGTTTATTCGCTTGCAGGCGGAATACTGAACGATTCGGGTGTGTAGAGTTCTACAAAGTCTTCATAAGCTTCGTCGTAGATTCGGCAGCAGGAGAGAAATTCATTCATGGTCAACACGAAACCGTTTTTTACCCGTTCTTGCAGAATAGCGGCGACCACAGCGGTAATCGCAATCGGCGTGGCGGCTATTGCTGCTGCTCCTTTCGCACCTCCGTTCGGAAAGTGGACGCGCGTCTCCGAAGATCCGATCATTTCGCCGCAAGGTGACGGATGGGAATCCGCCGGCACCTTCAACCCGTCGGTGGTAAAAAAAGACGGCAAGTTTGTCATGCTCTACCGCGCACAAGATCACAAAGGCACGTCTTCGCTCGGCTATGCCACCAGTGACGATGGCGTTCACTTTACTCGCCGGCCGCAGCCGGTCTTGGCGGCAGAAGCCCCCTATGAAAAAGGCGGCGGTGTGGAAGACCCGCGCCTGCAGAAATTCGGCGACACATATTATTTGACCTACACCGGTTACAACAACGTGGATGGCTCTGCCGCCGACAAAAAAGATGCGCAGCTTTGCCTGGCCACTTCGAAAGATCTGATTCACTGGGAACGTCGCGGCATTATCATTCCCGGATACACCGGCAAGTGGAATGTGAAGTGGACCAAATCCGGGGCCATCGTTCCCGAAAAAATTAACGGCAAATACTGGATGTACTATCTCGCCGACGCGAAGGGCAAAGACAGCCAGATGGGTGTGGCTTCCTCTGATGATTTACTTCACTGGAATGAAGTGCTGGACCATCCCGTGGTGGCCAGCCGCCCTGGTACTTTCGATTCGCAGGTCGTGGAGCCGGGACCCGCCCCGGTAATTACTCCTGAAGGAATTTTTCTGGTTTATAACGGGGCAGCGGACAACCTCGTGTACTCCACCGGCTGGGTATTGTTTGACAAGAAGGATCCTACCAAGGTTCTCGCGCGTTCCGAACACCCAGTGTTCGGACCTGAAAAAGAATGGGAAAAAATCGGACAGGTTCCAAACGTAGTTTTCGTTGAAGGCGCCGTCAAAGACGACAAGCGCTGGCTTTTCTATTATGGCGGAGCTGACAAAACCGTCGGCGTGGCCACCGCGCCTGTTCACTAATTTCGTCCATTATTCCGTTCAATAATTCCGGCAATCCTGCGGACTGCTTCGAGTGGTAGAAAACGGTGTACGACGCTCACTTCGACTACCCTAAGACGAAACGTGGCATACGCACGATCCCGATTGGAGTTGCCGCAGTGGAACTCCTCACCGCACAGCGTCCAGACGCGCCGGATGTTGGAGCCCTCATATTTGCCAAGCGCGAAGGGACGCCATTAAACAGATGGAGTCTTCTTCGCAAGCATCTAAAGCCGGCCGCGAGAAAGTCAGGGCTTCCTGGTGTCACTTGGCGTCTCCTGAGGCATAGCCACGCGACGATGCTCGATGGAGTGGGTACTCCGATAGGTACCATGCAATCTCTGTTGGGGCACTCCGCGCCGGAAATCACGCGCGAGATTTATTTGCACGCGATCCCGGAAGAGCCGGGTCGCGCAGTAGAAAGCTTGGAGAGACTCTTATTTGGACCCAAGTTGGACCCACATTTGGTCTCTGGCGCTGAAGCATCGAAAATAGTTCATTGGAAATAAAGAAGTACATGGTCGGGGCGCCCGGATTCGAACCGGGGGCCTCCTGCGCCCAAGGCAGGCGCGCTACCAGGCTGCGCTACGCCCCGACATGAGGTGCGCAGTTCATTCTAAGGCACTTCCCGCAGGGCGGCCATACCGGAATCTCGGTTAATAGGTTCTGGAAGCCCCAGTGAGAATTAGCGATGACCGAATTGGTGCGCCTACAGGTAGGACTCCGGCAAACACGGCGAGTCGGGATGAGTGGACATGGTTTTGTCTACGGAGTAGCAGATTTTTTCCAGGTTGCAATCCACGCACCGCGGCTTACGCGCTACGCACACACGGCGGCCGTGCCAGATCAGTTGATGCGAAAACTGAATCCATTTATTCTGCGGAATCACCGTCATCAGCTCTTGCTCGATTTTTACCGGTTCTGTTTTCCGCGATAAATCCAGCCGCCGCGACAGCCGCATCACATGGGTGTCCACCACCACGCCTTTCGCGATGCCGTAAGCGGTGCCCAGCACCACATTGGCGGTCTTACGCGCCACACCTGGCAGCGTGAGGATTTCCTCCATGGTGCGCGGTACTTCGCCGCCAAACTCCTCGACGATCGCTTTGCTGGCGCCCATCACCGACTTGGTCTTATTTCTAAAAAAGCCCGTGGGACGAATTTCCTGTTCGAGTTCGTGTGGCGTGGCATATGCAAATGCTTCCGGCTTCGGATATTTCTTGTACAGCGTTTCCGTGACCTGATTGACGCGCACATCGGTGCACTGCGCGGAGAGAATTGTGGAGATCAATAGTTGAAATGGGCTCTTATGCTTCAGTTCGCAGGTTGCTTCTGGATAGGCCTCATCTAGTCCGCCGAGAAGAGCGCCAACTCTTCGCGGATCAGTTCCCAGCACACATTCTTTGTTACCGATCCGGCGAGTTTTCCACGGGGATTGTCCGCCTTCAGGCAGGCGAATAGCAGTTTCCTTCTTCCCTGCAATTTTCTTTCTTGATTTGTTCTCGCGCATGACGCGCCAGAATAGCACACGCGAAAGAGCGACGTGCGTAGCGCAATCTATCCCGCTAGCGCCTGCAGCAGCGTAAGCGCTCTGCGAAACGCTTTGCCGCGATGACTGTCCTCGTTCTTTTCTTCAGCCGACAGTTCCGCAAAGGTTTTTCCCAGCTCCGGCAAATAAAATATTGGGTCGTACCCGAAACCGCCCGAGCCCCGAGGCGCATCCAGAATCTCGCCGTCCGCGCGATTGCTCACGATGGCGACCGGCCGCCCATTTTTTACCGCCGCAACAACACAGCAGAAATATGCCGCGCGTTCCGACGCCGCTTTTCCTCGAAGTTCCGCAAGCAATTTGGCGATGCGTTCTGTGCTGGTGGCCTGCGGGCCGCCATAACGCGCTGACCGCACTCCGGGTCTTCCTTCAAGAGCGGGCACCACCAGCCCCGAATCGTCCGCAAACAAAATACCCTCGCTCAGTTGCGAATAGTAAAGGGCCTTGCCGAGCGCGTTTTCACCAAACGTGGGAGCATTTTCCTCGAACGCGGCAATCGAATCGAACTTCGGCAGCAGCTCCACGAAGACCGGCGAGGAAATATTCGAGGCGGGATTGGCGGCCAGCGCGCGGAATTCCGCAAGTTTGCCCGCATTCGATGACGCGAAATAAATCTTAGCGGGCTCGCGCACTGAATTTCACTGGCAACACCGCGCGTTGATCTTCCGTCAGCCTGCGAATTCCGGCGGCGCCCAGCGCCAGCAAATCCTGCATCTCGCCTCCGGTAAACGGGCGGCCCTCCGCGGACGCCTGAATTTCCACGAAGTGGCCGCCGCCGGTCATCACCACGTTCATATCCA
The DNA here is from genome assembly GCA_038227545.1 of Candidatus Acidiferrales bacterium. Taxonomy (GTDB): domain Bacteria; phylum Acidobacteriota; class Terriglobia; order Acidiferrales; family UBA7541; genus Acidiferrum. The sequence continues at coordinate 26,102 of JBBRPU010000001.1, read as the reverse complement.
CTTCCGCGCGCGAATCCTCTTCGTACGCCAGGTCCAGCAACGCGCGGTCATCCACGATGCCGACGCTGATGGCCGCCACCGTGTCCGTCAGCGGCGTGCTCTTCAATATTCCGGCCGCCACCAGTCGTTCAAAAGCCAATGCCAGCGCCACGAAAGCCCCGGTGATGGACGCGGTGCGCGTGCCACCGTCCGCCTGAATCACGTCGCAATCGATCCACACCGTTCTTTCGCCCAACACGTCCTGATCTGTGGCCGCGCGCAGCGATCTGCCGATGAGCCGTTGTATCTCCAGCGTGCGCCCCGACTGTTTTCCTCGCGATGCTTCACGCGGCGTGCGCTCTTCAGTAGCGCGCGGCAGCATCCCGTACTCGCTGGTAACCCAGCCCTTGCCGCTGCCTTTCAAAAATCCCGGCACTCCATCATCAACCGTCGCGGTACAAATCACGCGCGTGTTGCCCAGCTCAATCAACACGCTGCCTTCCGCGGTGGCGATGAAGTCCGGCGTAATTTTTAACGGACGCAATTGATCGGCGTTGCGACCGTCGCCTCTTTGTCTGGCTGCAATTCCCAATGGGTGATTCCTCGAATTTCTAAAAATGTGCGTGCGATGCTGCGTAAGTTTGCCGGGAGCTGCTCTAAGGTGTCAATGCCGAGTGATCCGCAGGCGCCGGAATCCATTCATCACCCGGACCGGCGGTAGAACTTCGTAATGCTCGCGGATTGACCACAAACGGTTCGGTAAGATCCAGGTGTCCCGCCAGTGTTTCCACCTCTTGTCCGTGAATCAGAATTTTAAGGCGTAGAACCTGCGGAATATTAGCCGCGAGCGTCCGCGTTATCGAATCTACCGCCAATTGCTCGCTCTCTATTCCCGACGGAATAGAGCTCGCTAGCGCTTCCGAAAAATCCGCGATGCCCGTACCGTCTGGTAGCAAATAAAAAGCCAACAGCACTGCGTCCGGCGGCAACGTTCTTGATTCCGTATCCACGGGTCCGGCCAGCAGCGTATTAAGCACCTGCTTCGCGCGCAAGGCCGGCTCGCTTGCAAGTTGCAGGTCAATGTTCACCGGCGCCAGCGACCCGTCGTTAGCTCTCGAAGCCCAATAAAGCTTGGCTTTCACGCGCGGCTCGGTAGGTGCCGCAGTCAGCGATTGCGTCAGTTCTCGACGCGCCTGCTCTTCCGATTGTGGCTGGACTTTCGCGGTCGAAGTCACGCGGCGTTTGAGCACCGGAAAATAAAGCGCCGCAATAATTACCGCGCCAAACAATCCACCAAGCACCAGGCGAACCCACCGTCCACTCACCGCAGCGCTCCCGACTGGCTGGCTACGACATAGGAGGGCCGAAAGGCCGCGGCGCCGCGTGCGATAGCGTCCGCTATTCCGGGCGCCATGCGGTCGAGATCGGCGCGATCGGCAACGGTGACCGATGAAATCTCCACCGCAATGGCGGGTGCCGCAGTGGTTCGCAGTTGTCGAATCGGAGAAATTTGCGCGCTACCAGGCGACCCTTTGAATTTTTGCGCCAGGTTACCTTGCACCATATCGCCGAATTTGTGGCTCAATCCCAGGAAGGGAGCCTGCGCGCGATCCCACGGAATCAGCCCATTCGCTTCGCGGCGCATCGGAAGATCCGCATTCACGTACACCCGCGCCGTGCCGGGAAGCCCAGTCGAAGAAACATGCAGCGTGACAAACACTGCGCCAGTCTGCGCGTTGGCCAGCGCGGAGCGATCGTCGAACGAAGGATTCTCGTTAGCCAGTCTCGTTTGCACCACTTGAAAGCCTTGTGCTTCAAGCGCGCGCCGCACCTGTGCGGCAAATTCCAGGACTACTTCGCTCTCGCGGATCCCCGCGGTTCCACGCGCGCCGGTATCCGTGCCGCCATGTGCGGGGTCCAGCACCACAATATTCAGTCCGGGGCGCGGCGTAAAGGTCTGGGCTGGCGAGGAAGAGGCTGGAGCCGTTTGTGCATTCGTTGGCGTGCCGACGCTCGACTGGGAATTAGCTGCTCCAGAATTCTGTTCCGGAATCTGTGCAAAAGTGCTCGGCGCTGCGGCAAAAAAAAGCACGCCAGCCAGAATAATTATCCGACATGTAATGTGTTGAACCTTCATGAAGGAACTCGCCGCGCGACTCATCACCTTCAGCAGGATACCAAATCCGCGAAGCGTTCTACGGCAGGCAAATCCCCGCGCAACGAAAAAGGGACGGCCTGCACCGGCCGCCCCTTCCCGAATAGCATCGCCTTCCGTTAATTGTTGGGCGGCGCCTGTTGCTGTTTCATCTCGTGCCGTTCGCGCTTGTTCTCATGCATTTGTTTGAGCTGTTCCGGGGTCAGCACCTTCTTCATTTGCTGATGCGAAGCGCGATGAATTTCGTGAATCTTCGCTTCCTTCTGCTCTGCCGACAGCGAAGAATCATTCTTCACCGCGTCCACTTGCGACCGCGTGCCTTCGCGAATCTGCTTCATTTGCGCTTTCTGATCATCCGTAAGATTCAGGTTGGCCAGTGCGGCTTCTCTGTCTTCGTGTTGCGCGGGCATCGCCTGTGCTTGTCCCGGGTCTGTAGCGGGCGCGGCATTCTGCGCCTTGCTCAGCGCCGGGAACATGCCTACCAGCAAAAAGCCAGCGGTCACTGCGAGTTGCTTGTTGATACGCTTCATGTGTTGTCCTTTTCTTGAGCCGGGTTCTCGACGTTCCCCCATATAAACCCGCGTCTGGGAGAAATGTCGCGCTGGTCGTCAATCGCTACAATGGCTTGAGGTTAGCTTTTTGCAGCAGGGAATTGGCATGTTCGCGGTCGTGGTCCCAGAACTTCTTCCATCGCGCTAATAAATCCTGTGTGGCACCCTCCCACCTCTCGACGGCGATCACCGCGTCGGCGGTTGGCGCGGCGTCCGATCCTTGCACCGCGAACAATAAACTTGTCATCGCCGGAGTGGCTTCCCGCAGGGTGACCGTCTGTTTCGCGGGAGGCGCCAATCCGAAAATTCCGAACTCGGGTTCCGCCTCCGCGCCCAGAATTTCGGCATTTTTCCGCTCCACCGCCGAGAGCGCTTCCGTCAGTTCGCCGTTGGCGCCCGCCTCTTTTTGTCTCGCCGCTACCGCGGACTGCAGTTCCTGAGCTTTTTGCAGAGCGGACGAAAGTTCTCCCAGATTTCCAGTGATTCGTGACTCCGCCTGAAGCAGCTTTTCCAGATCTGCTTGCGACGTTTTGACTCGCGGATCCATCTTCAGGATGAGCGGTTGCGTTTGCGTTTGCCCATTGGCGATGAGCTTTACGGTATACGCGCCAGGCACGACGGTCGGCGGTAATGGACCGAAATACGAACTGCGCACACTGTCCGGAAACGCGTAGTGCAAGTCCCATACAAAACGATGCATCCCTGCCAACGCCGAAATAGGCTCCGGGTCATGCACCCAATTCATTGGGAACTCCATTTCTTCGGGTTTCGTCTTCGCCAAAGCGTCGTCGCTGGAAAAGCGCCTTACCAGCGCTCCTGCTTTGTCATGAATTTCAATCTGGACCGGAGAACTGGCGGTGTCTTTCAAGAAATAATCCAGCACCGCTCCGGTCGGAGGATTGTCCGCCAGCGCTTCGTCAAATGGCACCGGACTTCCTTGATCCGAGCCTGGGCGCACACGATAAGCAACAGCAGGCGAAAATAACCACGCCGGTTTCTGCGTAACCTCCGCCGTGATTTGCCGCAGCGACGAGATGTTATCCAGAATCCAGAAAGATCTCCCGTGCGTCGCAATCACCAGGTCATCGTCGTGAATCACCAGATCACGCACCGAAGTGGTGGGAAGATTGAGCTGCAGCGGCTGCCAGTGGTCGCCATCATCAAAGGAAACAAAAACTCCTTTTTCTGTGCACGCGTACAGCAAACCCTTCCGCACCGGATCTTCGCGCACGCAATTCAAAAAGTAGCCTTCCGGTATGCCTTGCGAAACAAGCCGCCAGGTTTTTCCGAAATTGCGCGTGCGATACAGATACGCATGCAGATCATCGAGTCGGTGCCGATCCACCGCCGCATAAGCGGTGCCCGCGTCGAAATGAGACGCCTCTATGTGCGTTACTTTGCTCCACGCTGTGATTTCCGTGGGAGTCACGTTGCTCCACGTTTTTCCTTCATCCTGCGTCAGTTGAATGAGCCCGTCATCCGTTCCCGCCCATATTTCACCCTTCCGCAAGAAGGAAGGCCCAATGGTATAAATCACGCCGCGCCGTTTTTCTTTCCCCGCGTCAGCCACCGTAGGCTCATCCAGATTTGCTGGCGTGCCGGGATTTTCGCGCGTTAAGTCAGGACTGATCACTTTCCAGGAGCTGCCACCATCGGCCGTGCGGAACAAAACTTGGGACCCGAAATAAAGCACGCGGGGATCGAGCGGGGAAAAAATCAGCGGCAATGTCCAAGTTCGGCGATATGCACCGGGCTGCGCGAGCGTAGGCGGCATCTGTTGCGTCTGCTCGTTATCCAGGTCTTGCCGCGCGACAAAGCCTCCAAAAACAACGCTTGGATTTTTTGGATCCGGCGCCAGATATCCGTTCTCGTCGCCCGTAAAGATGGGCCGCCAATCGTGAAAATTCAGCGAGCGATATTTTCCGCGGCTTGGTGTAGCCGCTGAACCGCTGTCCTGCTGCGCTCCGTAAACCCAGTATGGAAATCGGTCATCGGTGATGACGTGATAAAACTGTCCGGTTGGCTGGTTGTACCAGGAGCTCCAGGTTTCGCCGCCGTTGCGCGAAACAATCGTTCCCTGATCCGTCCCCAGAATCATTCGGCGCGGTTCGTCGGGATCAATCCATAGCTGATGATAATCGTCTCCGCCGGGCGCGCCCTTGAAGGCCACGAAAGTTTTTCCGCCATCTCGCGAGCGATACAACGTGGTATTCGGCACATAAACAATATCGGCATCCTTCGGATCCACGGTGACTTCTTCAAAGTACCAGCCACGCTGCCAGATGCGGTGATCCGTGGACATCAATTGCCAGTTTTGTCCCGCGTCGTGGGAGCGGTACAGACCGCCGGCTTTCGCGTCAACAATCAGATAAATCCGCTTGGGATTGCTGGGCGCGAAAGCAATTCCCATGCGGCCTACTTCTTCCGTCGGTAATCCATGTCCGGTCACCGGTTCCCAGGTGTCCCCGCCGTCACGCGAGCGATACAAGCCGCTGCCCGGCCCTTTCGACGGCGGATACACATTCCACGGCGGCCGTCGCGTCTGCAGCAAAGCGGCATAGAGCGTGCTGGAATTCCCCGGCTCAAAAGCCAAATCAATCGCACCGGTATTTTCATCGTGGAATAAAACTCGCTGCCAACTCCGGCCCCCGTCTCTGGAGCGAAACACGCCGCGCTCAGAATTCGGCCCGTAGCCGTGTCCCAGAGCGGCTACAAAAACTTTATTCGGATCGGCGGGATCCACCAGAATGCGCGCGATCTGCCGCGAGTCAGCCAACCCTATGTGCGTCCACGATTTTCCGGCGTCCGTGGACTTATACATCCCATTCCCATACGCGATGTCCGAGCGCATGTCCGCCTCACCAGACCCCACGTAAACAACATTGGGATCGGAGGGCGCTACCGCAATCGTTCCGATAGAGCCGACCGGCTGCGAATCGAAAATTGGATTCCACGTTCTCCCGGCGTCATTGGTGCGCCATACTCCGCCATCCACCGAGCCGAAATAAAACAATTCCGGCTGCCCGCGAACTCCTGTAACTGCCAGCGAGCGGCCGCCGCGATGCGGTCCGATAGAGCGCCAGCGCAATTCCTGAAACAACTTTTGGTCGAATCCGGTCGCGGCATTCTGTCCACGGGAAGCTGGCACGTGTAGCGCAATCAGCGTGGCGCAGAAAATAAGTCCGAGTGTCAGCCAGGACAAAAACGGGTGTCGCGTGTTCACAGATTGGTCTCCACGTAAACGAGCCTTCGCACGCGCGGAGTATATCTCAGCACGAAGCGTTGCAAAGTAAGGGAGTTTGGATGGAATGGATTCGTTTCTTGGACGCTGCTCGTAGCAGCGAGTAAATGACCGCGAACCCGGAATAGCGTGCTGTTGATCTAAGCAAGTTCGGCGAGCTTAGTGGACGCGTCTCCGGTCAGACGCTTACGCAGCTTACGCGTAGAAGCATACAAACCGAATCCCGCGCCCATGATCAGCACGCCAAACAACAGCCCATTCATTCCCAGCACCGACTGTGATTCGCTCTCCACCATCGCGATGGTCAGAAGTATCATCGGAAATATGCCGGCAAGAATCGCCCCCGTCAATCCGCCAGGAACGCGAAATTCACGCTTCAAATTCGGCTCACGAATGCGCAGCGCCACTAGCGTGACGAATTCCAGCATCAGCGCCGCGCCATAGAGCATGATGTCCAGCGTGACCAGCCGCTTGAATCCCAAGCCCAGGCACAGCGCCCAGCAGGTTGCGCAAGCGAGGATCGCCACCCAGGGCGCCTGTGTTCTGGCGCTGGTCCTGGCAAAAACTTTTGGCAACATGCCATCGCGCGCCATGGCCAGTGGCAACCGCGAATAACTCATCACCAGCGCGTTGAACATGCCGAAGGCGCTCATCATGCCGCCCAGCACCACTAAAAATCGCAGCCACTCAAAACCCAACACTTTTCCGCCGACGAGCCCGGCCACCGTGGCCCACGATCCGTCTTCCGCGAACGCCGCCGCGGGAACTCCCATTGCATAAACCGCCAGAAACGGCAGCACGTAGGTCAGCGATACCAGCACCACCGCTGCAATCATCGCCTTCGGATAAGTACGCTGCGGCTTCTCCACTTCCTGCGCGATCGTGGAAGCGTTGTCCCAGCCCATGTAATTCCACATCGCCACCAGCACGCCGCCGAGCAGTCCCAGTCCCGCCCCGGTTTCGCCTGTGTGCATACCTGCAAACGCGCCCGCGCGCATCGGAGCGAGAACTACCACCAGCGCGAACGGCGCGGAAAGCAGGAAGAACAACCACAACGAAGTGATCCCCACTACCCGGATCCCCGCGAGGTTCAGCGCCGCGCAGGTGATCACCACAAAAAGTCCCGCGAGCACGCCATGATTTCCAACTCCGAACCACGGCGACATCTGCTTGAGATAAAACACAAACAGGGTCGGATAAATGGCCATATCAAAAATACTGGCCGCCAGCGAAAGCCACGCTTCCTGAAATCCCCAGAAATTTCCAAGCCCGCGGCGCACCCACGCGTAGTAACCGCCCTCCTCGGGCAGCGCGCTCGACAATTCGCCGATCATGAAAGCCGTCGGCAGGCACCACAGCACCGGCAAGAAAAGCAGAATCAAAATTCCATGGCCGTAGCCGGCGCCATTCACAATTTCTTCCGTGCCATATGTGCCGCCCGACACCATGAAGAACGTCGCCGCCACAAGCGGCCACAGGGTCAGCTTAGCGACTCGTTTTTTAGGGATGGAAATTGCGTGTGTGGGATATTGCGTGGGAAGCGACAGAGAACTCAATTTTTACTTTCGTCCTCCTTGAGCGATCCTCACTCTCGCGCGGCGGTGAAGCGAGTTCGCAATCGAAGAATACAAGACTCATCGCTGCATGCAAGAAAAATCTGCATGCTACAGATTTATTTTTGCGCGGTACTGGAAGTTGGGTATGCCTGGTGATGGCCGATAAATTTTTTCCGCCGCGGTCGGCGACGAGGCGCTTCTTGGCCGGACGTCACTGCGGATTCTATTCCCTCCGGCCCTCTCCGGCAGCCCTGCCGTGTTAGACTCCGCCGTTCGCCATAAAGTTCAATAATTCAGGAGTCTCCATGAAGCTGCTTCCCGCTTTTCGTGCTTTCGCGCTGGCAACAATTCTCGCCGCCGCGGTTGGATTTTTCGCGTTGCCCGCCCAGGCGCAGCGCGCCATCACCATTGACGATTACTTCCAGATTCATGAAGTACACGATCCGCAAATCAGCCCCGACGGCGGGTCGATCGCCTACTCCGTCAAAACGCCGCTCCTCAAAGAAGACAAGAACGAGGAGCGCATCTGGATGATTCCCGTGGCTGGCGGCGAGGCCATCGCGCTGACGGTGGAAGGCACTTCTTCATCGCACCCGCGCTGGAGTCCCGACGGAAAGTATCTCGCGTATCTTTCCGCGCGTAATGACGGCAAAACCCAGGTCTGGCTCCTCAACCGGCTCGGCGGGGAAGCGCAGCGCCTGACGAATACGCCTCAGGATATTGACGAACTGGCGTGGGCGCCGGACAGCACGCGCCTCGCTCTGGTGATGCGCGATGCCTCCCGCGAGGAACTCGACGCTTTCAAGGATCAGGACGATAAGGATTCCGATAAAGACAAAGACAAGGACGCCAAAGAAAAGAAACCCAGGAGCCAGCGCCCCTGGGTCATTGACCGCCGGCAGTTCAAGCAGGACGAAATTGGTTATCTCGACCGTCGCCGCACCCACGCCTACGTTTTCGACGTGTCTAAACGCAGCCTGACGCAAATCACTTCCGGCGATTACGATGACGATCAGATCGCCTGGTCTCCCGACGGCAAACAACTGGCTTTCGCCAGCAATCGTTCCACGCCCGATCCCGACGCCACGTACAACGTGGACATCTGGGTGGTCGCCGCCGACAACATCGACAAAGGCGCCCATCTCATCCAGGTAACCAAAAGCCCCGGCGAAGACCGCGAGCCGGCGTGGTCGCCCGATGGAAAGTGGATCGCCTACACCACGCGCCTCGATCCCGCGGAATTCGAGTACGGCACCAAGCATCTTGCAGTGATTTCGGCCACTGGAGGCGAAGCAAAAGTCTTAACCCGATCCTTCGATCGCATGGTCACCGATCCTCATTTTTCACCCGACGGCAAGACCATCTATTTCGTCGCGGATGATGACGGCGGACTGAACCTCTGCAGCATTCCGGCAACCGGTGGAGACGTCACCCGATCCGTTGGCGGAAAGCTGGCAGTCAACGGCTACAACCTAGGAAAAAATGGAGACATCGCTGCGCAGGTCGCCACCATAGACCGCCCCGACGAGATTTTTACCATCCCTGGCGGCAAACTAACGCAGCTCACCCACACCAACGACGCGCTCTTCGCCCAACTCAAGCTTTCCCACGGCGAGTACGTCCATTTCAAAAGTAAAGACGGCACAAACGTCTCCGGCTATCTCTATAAGCCCCTGGATTACACGCCCGGTAAAAAAGTTCCTACGATTTTGCGTCCGCATGGCGGCCCGGTGTGGGCCTACTACGCGGAATTTGCGCATCTTACCCAGTTGTTCACCGCGAACGGTTATGCCGTGCTCTATCCGAACCCGCGCGGCTCGACCGGTTACGGACAAAAATATGCGCAAGCCATTTTTGCCGACTGGGGCAACAAGGATTTTCAAGATGACATGGCCATGGTGGATTACGCCGTGCAGCAGGGCATTGCCGATCCCGAAAAGCTCGGCGTTGGCGGTTGGTCTTACGGTGGCATCTCCACGAATTTCATCATCACGCAGACGACGCGCTTCAAAGCCGCCATCTCCGGCGCGGGAGAATTTCTGTATTCCACCAACTACGGCCACGATCATTATCAGCGTGACTGGGAAACCGAGCTCGGACGGCCGTGGGAAAAGAAGGCTCTCTGGGACAAGATCTCACCGTTCACTCGCGTGACCAGCATCACTACCCCGACGCTCATCATGGGCGGCAATATTGACTGGAACGTCCCCATCATCAACGGTGAGCAGATGTATCAGGCTCTCAAAAGTCTTGGAAAAACCACGGAGTTGGTGGTGTACCCCGACGAGTACCACGAATTCTCCACGCCGTCGCACATAAAGGACCGGCTCGAACGCTACATGGCCTGGTACAACCACTATGTAAAGGGCGACTCCGCACCGGCCCGACCGCCCGACCAGCCGAAAACCAAAAACTCCGGGGAGTAAGAAAAGTCTATCTTTAATCCGGCCCGCCGAGAGCAGCTTGGCCTCGGTGTTTGCTAAAAATCCGGTCTGGCGTTGCTTGCACGCATCGCACGCGCTATCCTCCCTAACTTCCCGGAGGATACTTGATGCGGAAGCTGCCAATTACTATCGCCCTGCTGTGCGTCGCCATTTGTTTTGAAGGAACCACGCGAGTTGCGTGCGCCCAGAACACTGGCGCAACTTCGGCGGTGCAATCCACGGAAACGCCCAGCCCCACCTTTTTTCGCGAGATGCGTTGGCGCTGTATCGGACCATTTCGCGCCGGACGCACCGTAGCCATCAGCGGAGTTCCGCATCAGCCCAATGTTTTTTACATGGCGGCGGTCAACGGCGGAGTGTGGAAGACCACTGACTTCGGAAACACCTGGGCCCCGATATTTGACGATCAACCCACCGGCTCGGTGGGAGCGTTGGCGGTTGCCGAATCTGATCCCAACGTCATCTATGTCGGCAGCGGAGAAGGCCTGCAGCGGCCCGACCTATCCACCGGTGATGGCATTTACAAATCCACGGACGCGGGAAAAACTTGGACGCATCTCGGCCTGCGCGACGCTCAACAAATCGCCTCCATCGTTGTGGATCCGCAGGACTCCAATCGCTTGTTCGTAGCCGCCTTGGGCCATCCCTACGGACCAAATTCCGAACGTGGGGTTTTCCGCTCCACGGATGGCGGCCAAACTTTTCAAAAAGTTTTGTATAAAGACGAGAACACCGGTGCCGCCGACCTGGCTCTCGACCCTTCCAATCCGCACATCATGTACGCCGTGCTCTGGGCCGCTCGCGTAGCGCCGTGGGAAATTCGCAGCGGCGAATCCTTCGTTGCGCCCGGCAGTGGCTTGTTCAAGTCCACCGATGGTGGTGACACTTGGCACCCGCTCACCAACGGCCTGCCGGGGCCGGACGATGGCGTCAGCCGCATGGGCATCGCCGTATCTGTAAGCCAACCCAATCGCCTGTACCTCGACGTAGAAGGGAAAAAAAACGCCGGCATCTATAGCTCCGACGACACCGGCGAAACCTGGAAGTTGGTGAACTCCGACCGCCGCATCGGCGGACGCGGACCCGGCGCCATGGGCATCGCGGTGGCCCCGGATAATCCCGATGTAGTGTATGTAGCCAACACTTCGTCGTGGAAATCCACCGACGGCGCGAAAACATTTGTGGGCTTCAAGGGCGCTCCCGGCGGCGACGATTACCAGCGCTGGTGGATCAGCAAAGAGAATCCCCAAATTATTGCTTTAACCGCTGACCAGGGCGCGGTCATCAGCGCGAATGGCGGCGATACCTGGAGCAGTTGGTACAACCAGCCCACCGCGCAGTTTTATCACGTCACCACGGATAATCGCTTTCCGTATTGGGTTTACGGAGCGCAGCAGGAAAGCGGCTCCGCTGGCACTATGAGCCGCAGCGATTACGGTGAAATCACCTTTCGCGAGTGGCACTCCGTCGGCGTTTTCGAATACGGCTATATCGCCGTTGACCCGTTCGACTCCAACATCCTCTACGGCGCGCGCCTGACGCGCACCAATCAAGCGCTCGGAGAAGTCGCGGATGTGACTCCCGAACCGGTGCGCCGCGGTGAGTATCGCTACGACCGCACTTTGCCGGTAGTCTTTTCTCCGTTGAATCATCGCGAACTTTTCTTCTCCGCTAATGTTTTGTTTAAGACGCTCGATGCCGGCAAGAGCTGGCAGGTGATCAGTCCGGATTTATCCCGCGAGTCCTATGCCACCCCGCCGAATCTCGGAGTGTTTGAAGCCGTGGATCCGGAAAAAGGAAAACACCGCGGCGTGATTTACGCGGTGGCGCCATCGTTCAAAGAGGCCAACACCATCTGGGCTGGTACCGATGATGGCCTGATCCACATCACGCGTGATGCCGGTAAATCCTGGCAGAACATTACGCCGCCGCAGTTGACGCCCTGGAGCAAAGTTTCCGCAATCGAAGCGGGACATTACGCCGCAGGCACAGCTTATGCGGCCATCAATTCTTTCCGGCTGGATGAGTTGCGCCCGTACATTTACCGCACTCGCGACTTTGGAAAAACCTGGCAGGAGATCAATAAGGGGCTTCCTGAAAATGCTGCCACCAATGTCGTGCGCGAAGATCCCGTCCGCAGGGGTTTGCTTTATGCCGGCACGGAGACTTCCGTTTATGTTTCCTTCAACGACGGGGACAACTGGCAGCCGCTGCAACTGAATCTTCCGCACACTTCCATGCGCGATCTGGCCATCCATGGAGATGACTTGATCGTAGGCACGCACGGCCGATCCTTCTGGATACTCGACGACATCTCCCCGCTGCGTCAGTGGGTGGCTGAAATTCCCGCGGCGGCTGCGCACTTGTTCGCGCCGCAAACCGCTGTCCGTTTCCGCTGGAATCGCAATACCGACACGCCCCTGCCGCCCGAGATCCCTGCAGGTCAGAATCCCCCCGACGGCGCCATCATTGACTACTCACTCGCAGTCGCCTCTGCGCGCGAAGTAAAACTCGAAATCTTCGATGCACAAAATCGCCTGGTCCGCGGTTACGCCAGCACCGACAAGCCCAAGTCCCTGGAGAAGATCGCGGCGGAAAATCCCATACCCATGTACTGGGTCCGCCCTCAGCAGATGCTGTCCGCGGAAGCCGGATTCCACCGTTTTGTATGGGATTTGCATTATCCGGCGCCGGCGGCGTTAGATCATGAATTTCCGATCTCCGCGATCTATCGCAACACTCCAGAATTGCCGCTCGGTGCTTTGGCGCTCCCCGGCAGCTACACCGTCCAGCTCACCGTGGATGGAAAGACCTACACGCAACCACTCACGCTGAAGATGGATCCGCGCATCAAGACAGCGGACGCCGAGCTGCGCGCCCAGTTTGAAATGGAAAGTGGTTCGGTGCGCGGAATGAATGAAAGTTTCAAAATGCTTTCGGAGGTGCGCTCCGTTCGCGAGCAACTGGATGAGCGTTCGAAAAAGTTGCCGGCCGCGCCGGGAGGCCCGTCCGATTCCATCGTCGCCTTGAAAAAGCAACTTGGCGATCTGGAGGGCGGCGCGCAAAGCAGCTTTTATGGCGTGCCCTCCAGCGGTAAGGCGTCCGAAAATTTCTCGACCCTCAATCAGCGTTTCGGGAACGTGCTGGCGGTAGCCGACAGCGCAGACGCGGCGCCCACCACCCAGGCTCAGACGGTGTACCGCGAACTGCAGGACGCACTTCAGAAGTTGCAAGCGCAATGGAAGCTCGTCCGCGAGAAGCAAATTCCGGCGCTCAACCAATCATTAACCGAAGCTGGCCAGGCCGCGATCGATCCGGATCGGCCCGCCAGCGACCAACCAGTTGCCAGTGGAGGCGGTGATGATGAGCCGTAAGGCACTCTCGGTAGGCCTCGTACAGTAAAATGACCATAGTCAGACTATAGTTGACATCCGCTCCTCTCCTTGCTATCATCGTCTCGTCACTACCTGGAGACAGCAGTGGAAAAAATGGCCATCTCAAAATTCAAAGCTACCTGCCTGGCGGTTTTAGAACGTGTGCGTAAAACGGGTGAGCCGGTCCTCATTACTCGCTTCGGACATCCCGTCGCGGAAATCGTAGCGCCCGGCGCGCTAAAGCCAGTTCGTCGCCTCGGAACCATGTCCGGAACCGGCCACATAGTTGGCGACATCGTGGGCCCCATCGGAGACGAATCCGACTGGGACGCAGCCGGAAACTAGGCACTCAAAGCCCATCGCAAACCACGACCGGCTCGCGAGAACAAACTCCCGATGAAACTCCTGCTGGACACCCACATCTGGATTTGGAATCACCTCGAACCCTGGAAAATTACCTCTGAAGTGACCAAAGAGCTCGGCGACCCGGGCAACGAGCTGTGGCTCTCTCCCATAAGCATCTGGGAGTTGGTCATGCTGGTAGAAAAAAAACGCCTGGAACTTCACCGTGACATGGGGGAATGGGTAGAGCAATCCATGCGGGAACTGGACCTTCAGGAAGCCACCTTCACATCCGCGGTCGCCCACGAGCTACGATTCACGCTTCTGGGCTATCGAGATCCCGGCGACCGCTTCCTGGTGGCCACCGCCAAAGTCTATGGCTTAACTTTGGTGACCGCGGACCTGCGCCTGCAAGAACTTCCCGGCCTGCCACTTCTAGCCAATCGCTAAAAACACCTTACTTAAAAAGCTGTCGCCTTATTTGCTGCTGCTCTGCAACGCACCCAGGGCGGCCAGCACTTCTTCGCTGTGCTTCTCGGGCTTCACGTCGGTATACACTTTTTGCACCGTCCCACTGGGATCGATCAAGAAAGTGTGCCGCGAAGAAAGCTTGGTCACGCCAAGATTCATCACCGAATCGTAAGCCTTCGAAACTTGGCTGTCCGTGTCGGCCAGCAGCTTGAAGCTCAACCCTTCCTTGGCGCAGAACTTCTGATGCGAGTCCGCGTCCTGCATGCTCACGCCAATAATCACCGCGTTCTTCGCGTCATATTGCGCTTGGTCACGCTGGAAGTTGTGCGCCTCCACCGTGCACCCGCTGGTGAAATCCTTAGGGTAAAAATACAACACCACCCATTTGCCCTTGTAGTCGTGCAGGCTTACCGGCTTATTCTCCTGCGAGTTCAAGGTGAAGTCCGGCGCCGCCGTTCCTACCGCTGGCGCTTTGTCTCCAGCGCGCGCGACGCGGTATCCGACTCCCAACGCCACCATCAAAACGATTGCAAACACGATGAAAATCAAACGAGTCTTAACCGTAGATTTTTTCGACATTGTTTTTGCCTCCCAATCATGGCTGCAGCAATCATTATGCTCCAAACTGTTTTGCTTGCGCTTCACCATTCGCCGCAGCAGCAGCGCATCTGGCCGCCTGAATATTACCGCGGCTGCGTGAACATTCCAAAACCCAACCGCACCTGGATCGTGTTGATTCCCGGATTCGGCCGCGATATGCCCGCATTGGAAATGTGCATGTAGCGCACTTCCAGGCTCCAGTTGTATTTGCTGCGCAGGAAATGCGCCCCCAAAGCTCCGCTGGTCGTGAAATTCACATGCGAAGTGTTTTCCGGCACTTTCGTATTGGTGAACAGTGTGCCGCCGCCCAAATCCACATAAGGCGCGACGCTTCCGTGCGTCGCGAAATTCCATTTCAACGCGAAGGGATTGACGCCAAATCCGTAGGCCGTATTCGTCCTCTGCACCACCACGAAAATCGGCACTACATCTACCGCGTACTCGAAGCGCCCGCGCAAAAATCCGGTCCCATGTGCATCCGTCAGGATCCACCCATAACGCGCGCCAACATTGAAGACTCCATCGCCGGACTGGCTGCCATTCGTACCGTGCCCTCCGCCCGTCCACAATTGCATTTCGTGCCCGCCCCGTTCTGGTCCGGACTGCGCGCGTGCGCCTCCGCAGATGACCAACGATGCCAATAAGGCCAAGGCCGCTATTCGCTTCACTATGAATTCTCTCGAACAGTCATGAATTTCCTCCGCGAGCGGCCCGGTGTCCCGTTAAGATATCAAATGTGCGCGAAAACGGAATGCCGTTTTCACTTGCGGCGTGGTACGTCAACAATCCGGGCTGCAATCGCGACTGCCGACCCGTTGTGGTTCCGACCGCGCGCTTGCATCTCCGAATTCTTAAAACATGACCACCAATGCTCACGAATGCCAACGGTCTTCGTCCTACTAACGAAGGGTCCTTCTTCTGCGGCGATTACTTTGCTATAAGGTCATGTGCTGTTTTCTAACGGAGAAATCCACTTGAACATTCCAATTTCTCGCACGGCTGCGCAGCCACTGCGCGGATTTCCCCTACTGATAATGCCTGCATTGGCGTTTCTATTTCTATTGCCGCTCGGCGCTCGCGCCCAGACCCTGGATGAAGTCATCGCCAAAAACATTCAGGCCCACGGCGGAATGGAAAAATTAAAGTCCGTCAAAACTATTCGTACCACCGGGAAACTCAACCAGGGATCGTTTCGCGCCGCCTTTTTGCAGGAAAACAAGCGACCCGGCATGGTACGGGAAGAAGCCATCATCCAGGGCTTGGCCCAGATTCAGGCTTACGATGGCAAAACTGGATGGCAGGTATCCCCTTTTGGCGGCCGTAAAGACGCGGAGTTGTTATCCCAGGATGACTTAAAAGGCCTGACCATTGACGCCGACCTGGACGGTCCGCTGGTGGACTACAAAGAAAAGGGCCACCACGCGGAACTAGTCGGTCACGATTCGGTGGAAGGCACGGATTGCTTCAAGATTAAGCTTTCCTTGAAAAATGGCGATGTGCGCTATTACTTTCTCGACGCCGACTCCTTTCTCGAAATCAAAATGGAAAATCAAAGCAACATCCGCGGCGCCGTGCAGTTTACCGAGAATTTCTACGGAGATTACGAACAGGTGGACGGATTGTTTATCCCTTTTGCTTTCGAAAACGGCGAGAAGGGCAACCCCGTACGCACCAAATATACCGTGGAGAAAGTGGAAGTGAATGTGCCGCTGGACGACGCGCTGTTCGCTATGCCGGCAGCGAAATCCACTACCAAATCCGAAACCGCGCCAACCTCACAGCCACGATCGCCGGGCATGAAGTGATGGAGCTTCGAGCCGTAGCTTGGCCGCGCAATGCACCACCAAATCATCACCGCGAAACTCACTTAAGGACATCACGATAATGTTGAATGTGAAGCGCTATTCGCTGCCCGCACTCCTGGCTGCGGCATTCTTGCTTCCCGCGCATCTCCTGGCGCAGGACGTGAAATACGATTCGGATTCAATCTCCGGCCTGGGTGCGCGCAACATCGGCTCCGCCAACATGAGCGGACGCATCGCCGCATTGACAGCCGTGAAAGAAAACGGTCGGCTCACCGTCTACGTGGGCGCCGCCAGCGGAGGCGTGTGGAAGTCCGTGAATGGCGGCACCACTTTTAAGCCCATGTTCGACAAGCAGACCGCGCAGTCCATCGGCGCGATCGCCATTGATGCTAAAAATCCCAAAACTATCTGGGCCGGCACCGGGGAATCGTGGACGCGCAACAGCGTCTCCGTCGGCGATGGCATCTACAAGTCCACGGATGGCGGTGAAAATTGGACCAACATGGGGCTCAGGGAGTCCGAGCGCATTGCCAAAATCCTGATCGACCCCAGCGATAGCAACACCGTCTATGCCTGCGTCCCTGGAAAACTCTGGAGCGACAGCGAAGAGCGCGGCTTGTACAAGACCATTGACGGCGGCAGTACCTGGAACAAAATTTTGAAGGGCGGAAATCTTTCCACCGGATGCTCTATGATTTCCCTCGATCCCACCAATCCCAAAACCATCTACGCCGGACTGTGGGATTTCCGCCGCAAGGGTTGGACTTTCCGCTCCGGTGGCGAAAATTCCACCGCCGCGAGCGGCAGCGGACTCTTTGTTTCCTCCGACGGCGGCGCCACCTGGAAAGATCTGGACGAAAAAAGCACCCAGGGCCTGCCGGCGAAACCTTGGGGCCGCGTTGCCGTATCCGTTGCTCCCTCAAAACCCGGTGTAGTCTACGCGCTCATCGAATCCAATCGCAGCGCATTGTTTCGTTCCGACGACGGCGGCAAGACCTGGCAAGAGCGCGACCGCAGCAACTGGATGGTTTGGCGGCCCTTTTACTTCGGCAACCTGATCGTTGATCCCAAGAACGAAAACAAACTGTACAAGCCCGATCTGGTGTTGATCATGAGCGAAGATGGCGGCAAAAGTTTTAGCGGGATTTCTCAAAGCGCTCATGGCGACTTCCACGACATCTGGATAGATCCCGACAATACCGACCACTTGATTGCCGGCGACGATGGTGGCATCTGGTATTCCTACGACGGCGGAAACACCTGGTGGAAAGGCTATAACCTCCCCATTTCGCAGTTTTACCACGTCAGCGTGGACCAGGCGGATCCTTACCACGTCTACGGCGGGCTGCAGGATAACAGCGTCTGGATTGGCGATTCCCAATACCCGGGCGGAATCTCCAACAGCCGCTGGGAAAATATTTTTGGCGGCGACGGTTTCTGGGCCTTCGCTGATCCGTCTGATCCGAACTACGTGTACGCCGAATCTCAAGGCGGCAATGTCGGCCGCGTGAACCGCAAAACGCTGGAAGCACGCTTTATCAAGCCAGAGCAGAATTACGGAGAAGGGAAGTTACGCTTCAACTGGAATACTCCGATTCACTTGAGCCCCAACGAAAAAGGCACCATCTACATCGGCGCACAATTTTTGTTTCGCTCCCGCGACCACGGACAAACTTGGGATCGCATCTCTCCAGATTTGACCACCAATGATCCCGAGAAACAAAAGCAGGAAGAGTCCGGCGGAGTCACCGTGGACAATTCCTACGCCGAAATGCACACCACCATTTACTCCATCAGCGAATCTCCCCGCGACGCGCAAACCATCTGGGTGGGCACTGACGACGGAAACGTGCAACTGACGCGCGACGCGGGAAAGACCTGGACGAATGTTGCGGGCAACATTCCCAACCTTCCAAAAGCATCCTGGGTTTCCTGGGTCGAATCCAGCTTGCACGATGCCGCCACCGCCTACGCCACCTTTGATCGCCACACTTTTGGCGACATGGCTCCGCACGTGTACAAAACTGCGGACTATGGGAAAACCTGGAGTCCCATCGTCACGCCCGAAAGCGGTGTTCGCGGATTTGCGCACGTCATCAAGGAAGACACCGTCTCCCCCAATCTTCTGTTCCTCGGTACCGAATTCGGACTGTGGATTTCTCTCGACGGCGGCAAGCAGTGGGCGCAATATCACGGACGCGACTTTCCGCAGGTTCCCGTTCGTGACCTCGTGGTGCATCCACGCGAATCAGATCTGGTCATCGCTACCCACGGCCGCGGCATCTGGATCATTGACGACATTTCTCCGCTGCGAAAATTGACTCCCGAAGTAATGGCGCAGGATGCCGGATTTCTAACCGGCAAACCACCTCAACAGCGCCTGAATTCCAATGGCGGATGGGCCGAGGGTAGCGCCATGTTCAGTGGGCCCGATTCCCCCGACGCCGCGCTCATCACCTACTACCAGAAGAAGCGCCACATTTTCGGAAAAATGAAAATTGAAGTTTTGGACTCCCAAGGCAAACTGGTGGACACGCTCTCTCCCAACAACCGGCGCGGCATCAGCAGGGTCGAGTGGCCCATGAGGTTGAAAGCGCCGCGCGTCCCCCCCGCCGCCACCGCCGCTTTTGAGGCTAACCAAGGCCCGCGCGTTCTGCCCGGCACGTATACCGTCAAGATGACGCGCGGAAAAGAAACCTACACCACGCAACTGAACGTCGGCCTGGATGCCCGCGCCAATTTCACCGAAGCCGATCGCCGCCTGCAATACGATGCCGCCATGCGCGTCTATAATTTACTTGGTGACATGAGTTTCGACGTGGATCGCATCAACGGCGTGCACGACGAACTGATGGGACGCGCCGCGCATCTGAAAGGCGATGCCGCATTTGCCAAGCGCCTCAGCGACACCGCCCAGAAAATCGAAGAGATACGCCGCAAGATTGTCGCCACCAAAGAGGGTGGGGCAGTGACGGGCGAAGAGCGCATCCGCGAGAAAACCACTGGGCTGTACGGAAACATTTTGAATTACGATGGGCGTCCTGGCGACTACCAGATTGCCCGTATAGACTCACTCAAAAGGGAACTGGAAGACGCCCGCAAAGAATTTGATGATTTGCTAGCCAGGGAATTCCAGGCCATCAACAAGTCGTTGAAGCAGAAGCGTTTACAGCCAGTCGAGCCCTTGGCCAGAAAATCCTGGGACGCCGCTAACACCGATGATAGTGGCGCCAGCGCCCCGCCAGCGGCACGCCGGGAACGCGACTGAAATCACGCGAAACTTAGTTCACCTCCGCGTGTTCTATAGCGTGGCGGTGGGGGAGTGGAGTCGTACGCTGGTTTCGCAAAATTTTGTAAACAGCGCACTCCAGTTCACAGGTATTCCAGGTTTTTTGAAGCGCGTTCGCACCAGTCTCTCTGTTCCGCCCAGGAACCGGGAGCATCCTCCCACCAACGACGGGACGCCTCCTCCCGAACCAGCAGCTATGTACGCACCGCACGAAACGTAGCGCGGGTCGTCGTTAGCGAGGGAAAACGTGAGTTCCTCTGTCCAGCACTTCGCGGCATCTTCTCAAGCGCATGAGCGCCGCATCAATCCCCGGCTGCTTCCTAAATCATTAATTTATGTAGCCTGCGGCGAATCCAATGGCGGCATGGTCCTCAACGTCAGCGATGACGGCTTGGCCGTCTCCATGGCCATTGCTGTTGGCGATGAAGCGTATTCGCACTTGCATGTGCGCATGAACGGCTTAAACCAAAGCATCGAAGTGCCCGGCCGCATGGTGTGGACCACCAAGTCAAAAAAACGCGCAGGCATCCAGTTGATTGACGTCTCCGACACGCAGCGTGAACAAATTCGCGAATGGATTTCGCTCGACGGCGTCCGCGACGTGAATCTATTACCTCGCGCTGTTTCAGACGCGGCCGTTTCATCGCCAGACATGACCGCCGTTGCTGTGGAATCCGTAGCATCCACCGAGCCTCGCTCCACGCTGCTCGATGCCTTCGGCGGCACCGCCCCAGAAACCTTGGGACCTCCGCTGCCCGAATTATTTGCTTCGCAAGCCCAAGCCGACGTCGCGCCGCCAGAGCCTCCACGCTCCCAGGGATTTGACGATGTCAGGACTTCGGCGTTCCGCGAAAATGAATGGGACCTTGCCTCCGTGACCATGGTTCCCCGGAAGAAGTCCAAGCCGGAAGGCCTGTCCGCGTTTGCGCTCATATTGCTGTGGATCGCCATTCCAAGTTTCGGAATTGGCATTCTGGTTGGGCGCCGCCCACTCGAGCAGTGGCTTTCTCGCGGCGATGCCGTCGGCAAAACCTATTCCAGAAAAACTCCGGCTCCCAAACCTTCGTCACCGGTGCCGGATATTTTGGCGTCCGCTCCTCCAACGGAGGTGAAATTTTCTCCTGAGCTTCCGGCCAATTTGCCGGTTAACACCGAGCCGATGGAGAGCGACGTACTCAATTTAAGGCCGGTGGAGGCTTATCGGCCAGCCAGTTCCGGCGCATTCGTGGATGCGAAACTTTTGAACTCCATGTCCACTCAAGAGGCGCGCGCCTTCAAAAATATCGGCATCGTAAATTCCCCAGCCGTCGCGAGCCCTAAAAACGCCACTTTCGACAGCAAGCTCAGCGTCGCCGCCAACAGCTCGGTTCCCCCGGCAATCGCTCTATCTAAACCCGTGCCGGTCCAACCTGGCGTCGTGGCGCCGAGCATTTCTTCAAAACCTGCCCCCGTCAACCTCGTCGTTCCGGATACGAATAGCGCGACGACTCGTCATGAGGCCGTCCCGGCCGCCGCCGCTGCGACAGTTGCGGTACCGCCGGTCAGCGCTGCATCCTCAGCCGTGGCAACACCTTCATCACCGAATTCCGATCCGAATCGCGATGCGCTGCCCAGCACCGTTGCAAAAAATCCTCCTGCAACTTTATCAGCCTCGAACGCAGCGCCCATCGGCACGCCGTTAAATCCGTCCGTAGCTGCGTCCGTCGCTCCGGGCACAGCGCCAAGATTGGCTCCCGTAAGCGCCCAACCTCCGTTGCATGGTGAGATAACCATCGCCAGAAATACCGATGAGCAATTTATTCTGAAACTGCCCACCGAGGCGCTCCCTGGCGGGCAAGCTGAATCTATGCGCATGCAAAGATTTGTAATGGTCCCGCAGCGAGGCCGCTGGCATCATCACAGCGCCGTTGCAAAATTGACTGTAGGCGAATTGCTTACGCACGTCCCACCAGAAAAGCCCGACTCCAAGATTCAGCCACGCGCGGGAGACACCGTCACGGTGCGCGCATTCGTGGACAAAGACGGCGCTGTTCGAAACCTCAAGCCGGTCAGCGGGCGTTTCGCATTAATGCCGCGCGTGATGCGCACGGTTAGAGATTGGCAGTTCGATCGCACGCTGGTGGACGGCAAGCCCGTCGAGTCTGAGGTCAGCGTCACCGTCGAATATCGCGGCGCCAATTAATTCGCAACCTAACGTGCCGCTACAACGCGCAGCGGCTTGTCCAGCCGAAACGTTAGAACCGTTTCAACCGGCACCTTTATTGAGCCGCCTTTCGTCACCACCTGCGTGACCGCCCCCGCGCCTGCACCGGCCCCAGCGCCGATTCCCGCCCCTTTACCGCCCCCCGCGATCGCGCCGATAATCGCCCCTAGGGCGGCTCCCCCGCCTGAATACTGCGCTGTACGCTTGTTTGCGCCTAACCCTTCTTTCCCACGCTGCTGAATATCTTCCGTGCTGATGCGATATTGCCGGCCCTCAATGGCCACGGACTTCAAATCCAGGCTCAGGTCGGAAGCCTTGGTAAATCGACCACCCTGCGAAGCGGACGTAATGATGATTTGCGCATTGGCCCCGCGCGGAATCACGACTGCCCCGGAATTATCGTGCACCGATTGGGTAACCTCCGCCGCAAACGTCTGTCCCTCGGCAGCTTTTCCCGAGTCTATAGTCTCTTCCGTCCGCACCGATACCTTGGTGCCCACCGGCAAAGCATACGTTTTCGTGGTGATTGCGGATTCCGCGGGATGCTCATGCGATTCCGGCGCATTGTTGGCCGTAGGCGGCGCAGCGTTTGCCGCCGGTGCCGGAGCTGGATTTTGGCTGGCACCCTGGTCTGCTGGCGCAGGCGCATTCGCCGCCGCTGAAGTGTCTTCGTAGTCGATGGATTTTACCTGGCTCATGGCCAGCGTGCGCGTCTGCTGATCGTCGCCGAGAAGTTTAATTTCCGTCGGCGAGGTCGCAACCACCGTGCCGCCCACCAGCGTGCCATCGCGCATGGTCACGGTCGCGCGCGGTCCCGCCGCGGTCTGTTGTTCTCTGTTACAGGAACTCAAAAATAAAATCGTCACCACCGCTACCAGGAATATTTTCCTGCTCATCCCCACACCTCCGTCAAAATGTTGGCCGGTGCGCAGCCGTATAAACCCACAACCGAACCTTTTTCGCCGCGTCTGCAGTCGGCCGATCAGCACGGAAGATTGTACGCGAGCATCTCTACAAATCCTCGGTTTTTGCTATGGCGAAGAAAAAGCGAATATGCTAAGTTCGTCCCCTCATGCCTGTCAGATCCTGCCGCGTCTCCATCAAAGACATGGACGGTGTGAAACACACCGTCGAAGTAACCGCTGAAACCCTCTATGAAGCGGTCGCTCTCGGCCTGGTAGCCGTTCGCGGCAACGACTGGGTCATGGGCATCGCCCAGGGCATGAATATCGTCGAAGTGTCCGTCGTGGACGTCCCCATAAAACACTCCGTCAAGCTCCAGGACTTCAACGCCTGGCTGGAACGCACCGCCGGCGCCCCCCGAGAAATTTCCAAGCGCCAGCGCATCAAATCCATCCTCGGCTTACCGGCGCACCGCTGACAAATCAGCTTCGTCTCATCGAGTAACGGAGGTTTGGGCGGCGAAAATTTCTGCACTCAACGTGGGCAATATTAATGGGTGGAGGCGTCACCAAAAAAAGTCGGTAGCACGGTGAACTTCTGCAAGCAGCCACGCTGTAGAACCTTTGCTGCAAAGAAAAAGGGGTATCCCAACCTACCGGATACCCCCTTCCTTTTGTTGCGGCCAACGAGCTGCAAATCAGTTGAGCCTCACCACTGCACTCCCGGATACAGGCTAGGTATCCGGAACGCGCGATAAGCGTACTGGCCGCTCAACTGCATCTGCCACACAGTTTGCGGGAGAGCAGTTTTGGTCACCTCTGCTATGAGTGATTTATTGGCGAGATTGTTCGTGCCGGTGGTGGTCAGCGCGCACATATCGAATTCTACATCTCCATTTTGCAGCAGCCGTGAGGAGCCGCCAAAGATCGCATAGGCCGGGGCGAGGTCATCCACCCATTCAATGGTGGCGGTTTTTGCCGTCTCGTCCAATTGCAATATGGGCGTGCGACTTGTGCAAGGCGTTCCGGCCCCGCAAGTAGTCCCTGCGGAATCCAGTACGCGGAGATTGCCGTTGTCGAACAGCTGGACTTGGAAAATACCACTGCTGTTGGCACTGATGACGTTTACATCGTGCTGCGCGTAGAACCAATCCTGCGGAGCAGTGCCGTTTTGCAGCGAGAAATCGCCCTCGTTGCCGAGCTTCCAGAGGATCTGACCGTCTCCCTGTCCATCGTTGTAGTTAATCTTCAGCACCCAGCTCTGGTGCCGCACGGAGACAATCAGCGCCTTGTCGTCGGGAGAATAAACCACCGCATTCGTGTGGGTCCAATCCGGTAAGCCCATCAGGTGGCGGTTCAAATCCAAATGGTCAAAGGAAGACCATAACCACACGGGGTTGTGATTTTCGTCCAGGTCGATCAAGACGTCGCCCGCGACAGTCGTCGGACTGGGGAAACCCGTCAGTCCATTTTCGTCTTTGTCCTGCGCTGCGATTACGATGATGTGGCCATTGGGAAGCACCGCGAAATCGTGATGCATTCCCACCACGGTAATGTTGCATCCCGCGCATGTCGCCGCCGCCAGTGCCTGATTCAACTGCGGACCTGTTAATTGCCAGATCACCTGTCCGCTCAGATCAACTTCCTGAAGAGCCGAATTCACACCGTCCGGTTGCGCGGAATAAGTCAGCAGAAAGTGGCCGTTGGGAAGCAACTTGATGGGGTTAATCTGCTGGGCTGTTCCCGGCGTCGGGTTATAGGTCCACAAAACATTTCCGCTCAAGTCGGTAACCACCGCGCCCAGGCTAGGCGATGCAAGGCCCAACAGGTCCAATAACTCCACACCGCTTTGTGGCGTCGCGCCCGGGGTGGTGGTTACGACCAGGTTTGGAAGTTGTGCCGCATTTAGTGTCCCAGTCGTAAATGTGTGGTCAATGTCATCAAAAACGCTGGTGTCCGCAAGCTTCAGCACCGCGCGCATGTGATAAGTGCTATTGAGTTTCATTCCTGCCACCAGAATGCTCACCGCGCCTCCACCCTGAGGGGCCGGTTGCTGCCACGTCGTTAGGCCATAAGCTGTGTCCGGTCCAAATTGAATACTCACGGTCGCGCCCGCTGGCGGCGTGATCGTGTACAGGGCTACTTGCACATTCGCGGTTGCCGCCACGATACCCGGGGCCACAATTGTCACTGCCGCCGAGGCGGATTTAGTGGCGTCGGTTTTGCTCGCCGCG
Source organism: Candidatus Acidiferrales bacterium (assembly GCA_038227545.1). Lineage (GTDB taxonomy): Bacteria > Acidobacteriota > Terriglobia > Acidiferrales > UBA7541 > Acidiferrum. The sequence goes on along the minus strand of JBBRPU010000001.1, from coordinate 956 downwards.
CTGACGGTCGCCGTGCCGTTGGTGGTAACCGCCGGCGCCGTGTAATTGCCCGCCGCATCTATGGTGCCCACCGTGGAGTTGCCGCTGGCGATTCCATTGACGGACCAATTCACGCCAGCGGTATCGCCGGTAACTGTTGCGGTAAACATGGTGCCTTGCCCGGCGCCAATGACCGCCGTTTGCGGCGACACCGCTACGCTGATCGTTACTGGAGCTGTGATTGTGACCGCTGCAGACCCCGATTTTGTGGTGTCACGCTTGCTCGTCGCCGTGACAGTAGCCGTGGCATTCTGCGTTACTGCTGCAGCCGTGTATTTGCCGGAATTATCGATAGTACCAACTGTAGAACTGCCTCCGGCCGTTCCGCTAACCGACCAGGTCACTCCAGAACTGTCTCCTGTCACCGTCGCCGAGAACTGTGCCGAAGCACCTGCGGCCACCGTCGCCGACTGCGGCGAAACAACCACGGTGATCGCTTGACGCTGGCTACCACCTCCGCATCCGGCTATAAAGGCAAGAGTAAGCGCAAGGCTCGCGCGCCAAAAGGAGTTTTGCATTTTGTTTTACCTACCTCGAATGAATTGGGGACGGAAACGGAGCCTGGCAGGGAAGAGGGCCCACCTATTAATAACACAACTGGTACAGAAAGTCCTTCTCTGCAAGTTCGGGGAAATCCCAGGGAGCGTCCCATCGTAGGCTCGGCACCAGCGCACCGCAAGAGATCAATCGTAGCCGTGCCGAATTCGGCGCGATGGAGCCAACGGGCGGCGCATCTGCCGTTACATTCTAGGAAGCGATCTCGCAAGTAACTGTAAAAGAAAGAATGGTGGAGGCGGGGGGAGTCGAACCCCCGTCCGAAAAGCGCTACGAGCCGAAGACTACATGCTTAGCTCAGTTCAGTTTTTTTCGCCCGCCGCGCTCAGAATGAGCAAGAAACGCAGCCGGCTAGTCCGATG